>JBJOIE010000024.1:0-11054 GCA_046047295.1 Actinomycetota bacterium
CGGTTCTCGCCTGCGCAACTGTTTCCCGGTCTTGGTTGGATGCGCACATACTCACGCTCGTTCTGGAGCGGAGATCTCATTGCAGCCCTAACAGTCACTGCCTACCTGATTACTCAGGTAATGGCCTACTCCTCCTTGGCAGGCCTGCCATCACAGGCTGGCTTGGCCGTGATTGTGGTGGCGATGCTTGCCTATGCGCTTCTGGGTACTTCACGTCTATTGAGTGTTGGACCTGAATCATCCACGGCACTCATGACTGCAGCAGTGCTAGCGCCCATGGCAGCAGCCTCTACCGCGCGCTATATCGGACTCGCGGCATCGCTGGCCCTGATCGTCGGCGCACTCGCACTTGTGGCATGGATCCTCAAACTCGGAGTCATCTCGGATCTACTGTCCCGACCAGTTCTCGTTGGCTACATGGCCGGATTGGGAATCATCATGATTCTCAGCCAACTCGGCTCAGCCACTGGCCTTGATTTGGCCGGAGACACAATGCTCGGACAACTCACCTCCCTCATGTCCCTGGATTCATTGGGCAACATCAATTGGGTATCCGTAGGGGTTGCTTTGTCCATCGCCTGCATCCTCTTCGCATTTGATGCCCGATGGCCACGAATTCCCTTTGCACTTGTGTTGGTACTTCTCGCAACAACAGCGACAGCGGCCGTACCTGCATTGCGCGACCAACTCGAAGTTGTAGGCACAATTCCCGATGGGCAATGGGCCTGGGGCTTAGCCCTGCCGTCTATCGCAGATTTCCAACTCTTACTGCTTCCCGCGGTTGGTGTCTTAGTGGTGGGCTTCGCCGACAACACGCTCACTGCTCGCATGCTCGCTACGGGAACACGTGAACGCATTCGCCCAAACCAGGAATTCCTCGCACTTGGTGCTGCCAACGTGGCGGGAAGTGCCGTGAGTGGTTTTCCCGTGAGTTCGAGTGCAAGCCGTGCTGTGCTAGCACGTGCGAGCGGTGCCAAGACACAGATGTATTCGGTAATCAGCGCACTACTTGTGTTGGTTGTTGTTCTGGTTTTTGACTCACTCCTGGCACTGGTGCCGCGGGCGGCCCTTGCCGGAATCGTTATTTACGCGGCACTTCGCCTCATCGATATCACCGCATTTCGCCACCTGCGCACGTTTTCCTCGGGTGCAATGTGGCTTGCGGTCACGGCAACGCTTGGCGTTCTGCTTTTTGATGTGCTCTACGGCGTCCTAGCTGCAGTCGGACTCTCCCTGATTCAACTGCTCTACCGAGTTGCCCGACCGCACTACGCGGTACTCGGTAAGTCCGAGGAGATTCATGGTTGGCACGATCTCGATGATTTACATGAACCCAAGCAGGTCCCCGGACTCGTGATGTTCCGTTATGACTCCCCGCTGTTCTTCGCCAATGCGGAGGATTTCTGCGTGCAGGCTGAGCGCGCAGTTGACAGCGCTCAACCTCAGGCGCAGTGGTTGGTGATCAATATGGAAGCCAACACCGGCGTTGATGTGGACGCATGTGAAGCCCTCGAACGCTTACGCCAGCATTGCGACCGCTCAGGGGTGCAGCTCGTATTGGCCCGGGTTAAACAGGAAGTGAAAGACCTGCTGGACAGGAATGGATTCAGTCAGCGCCTTGGATCAGAAAACTTCTATCCAACGCTCTCTCGCGTAACGGAGGCCTACGCACAACGAAGTGTGGACTAGGTCAGTTCGCGCTTCGGGTTCGGCGTAGCCACCACAGGCCAACAATCGGCAATATAAGTGGAATAAACAAATAGCCGCTGCCGAAGTTCGACCACACGGTTGCTCGCGGGAACGCATCCGGCAGCAACACACTCAGCAAGCCCACCAGCAAGACCCCGCTCAATTCCACTGATATCGCAGTGAATGCAACCCTGCGTGAGGTCTTGTCTCCGCGCGCCAACGCAATGGTTGCCACGATATAAATCAACGCGGCGAGCGCGGAAAGCGAATATGCGATGGGCGCTTCAGCAAAACGCGTGGAGAGTTGAAGAACGGACCGCGCCGTTGCCGCAAGGGCAAAAATGGCGTAAATAACTACCAGGATCCGTCCGAAACCGGAATTCATCGCAACGCGCTCAGCCACTGCTGCCCAACCAAACCTGCCCAATGCGCACAACGAGAACGGGCATCACCAGGCAGACAACGAGATAGATACCCGAAGCCGCGCGGGATTGATCACCGCGGTTCCACCAAATGGCGGCCACTGGAATGAGTGGCGAAAGAATGAGGTAGCCGAGGAATTCAATGCTGGAGTAGTTCTGAGTGGCACCAAACATTGCCGCCACGCCGAGCACCGCAAGGATGACGAATGCTGCCGCAACCCCCCACACGGCCCAGGTCAACGCCTTGGAAACCGCTTTGCCCGCGATCAGGTGCACGAACGCCCACGCTGCGATGACAAGGGAATAAATGATGACAGCCGTGGAGTATGCGCCGGCGAATGCGGGCTCCTCCACGGCTGCATCGTTGCATGCGGCGACTAGTTAGGCGCTACGCACCCGGAGGGTTGATCCCCTGCCCAGGCCCAAAGCCACCCTCCAAACCGAAATCTCCCTGGCGGTCACCCATTCGACCGCCTTTGCCATTTCCTTGACGACCATCACCACCACGACCATCACCACCACGACCATCACCACCACGGCCATCACCACCACGGCCATCACCACCACGGCCGCCGCGCTCACCGAACTCGTCATCGTGGCCGAAGTCCTTCATGCCTCCTGGACCCTGCATGCGCTGCTCGCCATTCTCAGCTTGCAGCGTGATGGTTTCGCCAGCCTCACCGCGTTCTGAACCCAGGGCATAGCCCGCGGCGCCAGTAAGTGAAGCAAGCACTATGCCCGCCACTCCGATACCAACGGGCAATAACCAGGCCCGGGGCTGCTTCGACTCGGCGTCGGCGGCGTCAACCGACGGCATGGGCTCAAGTGCGCCCTGTTCTACGGTCTCATCTGACATTTCCCTGTCCCTTCATTGCAGTGAGTGCCTGCTCTTAGGATGCCGCGTAAATGTCTGGGGAAGCCCCTGACCGTGTTTGCGCCAGGTAAATGTCCTTCACATACCCTGTTCCCATGGCTGAACGTCCACCCGCACCGAGTTGGGCACCCTGGGCTTATGTGGCTGTCGGAATATTTGGGCTCGTTATCTCGGGCATGGCACTCCTCGCTGGAGCCGCTGGCGCAATAGACGCAATCATCGCCATCGCGGCACTCGCTGTGATCGTGGTTGGCGTGCGGAAATTGCGGGAGCGTTCGTAGCCGCACTCTTTTCGTAGTGGCACGGAATTTCTCGGGGAGTACTGGTGGGAATCGAAAACATGGCCCAAGGGTGGCGGAAACTCCCCCACCCATTGCGTTGGGTTGTCGCCGCAACCGTTGGGTCAACCCTTGTGGTGATGGGCGTGATCATGCTCTTCATCCCCGGCCCTGGCATCGCATTTATCGTTGCTGGTCTTGCCGTTCTTGCTACCGAATTCGTGTGGGCAGAAACTCTCTTGCACCGCGTGAAAAATGGCGGCACTCACCTGGTGAAGAAATTCAGGAGGAAGCCGCAACCACCCACCGGCTGATTTAGGCGCGGCTCGCCAATGCGGCGCCAAGCCTGCCAAGAGCCGCACTCCGCGCATGCTTGGGTAGCACCACGCGGATGATGAAGAGCTCATCACTTGCCACGGCCGTGGATAGCGCAGCATCAAGTTCTGCCTCAGTCTCAGCGAGCAGCCCCTGACCAGCGCCGAAAACCTCAGGTAGGTGTTCAACAGCCATCGGAGGGATCTCGTTGAAACGACCATCCAAGATCGGCCGTTGAGTCCCATAACCGCTGTTATCCAAAACGATCACGATGGCGGGTACATCATGGAAAGCACAGGCCGCGACCTCCAGGCCAGTCATCGCGAATGAACCATCGCCGGTGATCACTACTGGTCGGCTCGCTGGATCTGCTTTCCCGACGCCTAGGGCAGCGGGAATCGCGTATCCCATGGTGGCGTAGTACGCGCTGCCATGGGCGTACTTCGGTACGCGCATATCCACCGCAGAGAAAAGCGCCTCACCTGGATCAAGAAGTAGGGAGTGTGCTTCATGAACATGTGATTCCACCGCAGCGACCACGCGTTCCACGGTGATGTGATCAGCTGAAGGCACGAAGACAGGATGCGCATCAATTGGTGCGTGGTCCACGTTGATGTGCGTTAGTGCAACCGCGTCGGCCAAGGCGGGAAGGAATGCCCACAGAGGGACATCCTTATATGTTCGATAGCCAACCGTTACTTCAGTGTCACCTACCAGGATGTAGCGCTCGTGATCGATATTCGCGGTGAATGCTCCGAGGGTGAGATCGGTTTGCAGCACGCCGACACTGAGCAGAACATCTGCGTCTTCCACCCGGCGCACAACGTGTTCGGGGCTCAGCGCGCCCAGATAAACGCCGAGACCAAGTTCATGGCGTTCCGGAAAAACACCCCGGCCGAGGGAACTTGTGGCAACCGGAATCCCCGCTTTGGTTGCCAAGCGATAGAGGGCATCGGCAGCGCCGCGGCGTTCCACGAGCGCACCTGCATGAATCACGGCCGTATTGGCGGCCACCAGTTCAGCCACCACGTCATCAACAGCATGCTTGAGTGCGGTGCGATCAACGTCTGGCAGGTGCGGAGCAATGCCAACGGTGGGCGCATCAATTTCAACGCCCACCATGTCACGTGGTATCTCTACGTAGCCTGGCCGTTGAGTAGCCAGCATTTCACCGAGCACTCGATCAATTTCGTCAGCAGCATTATGTGCTGATGACAAAACAGCCTGAGCACATGTGAGGTCCTGAAAGACTCGTAACTGCGTTTCGAAATCCTTAACTCGGTGGTGCAAGAGCGGTGCCCCTTGGCGTTCAGCATTCCCGGGGGCGCCACTCACGAAAAGCACCGGAACCTGCTCCGCCCAGGCGTTGGCAGCCGCGTTGGCAAGTTTGAGCCCGCCCACGCCGTAGGTACACACCGCAAGGCCAAGGCCTCGAACACGTGCGTAGCCATCAGCCGCAAAACCAGCGCCCTGCTCGTCCGTGGTGTTGAGGATGGGCAGATCCAGTGCGTCCAGTTCACCTACGAACTTAAGGACGAAGTCTCCAACAATGCCAAAACCTTCATGCACCCCATGTTCATGCAGTCGACGAACCAGGTGACTTGCAATGGTCAAGGGAGACGTGGTCACGTGCCGAGTTCTAGCACACCGGTTAATTCAAGATCCCCTCAAGGTCACGAACGGAATCACTGAACGTAACCACGCTGTCAAGTAATCGTGATTCCACCAGCTGAACACGAACGAGTTCCTGCGGTGAAATATCAGCAACATCGTGCGGATACGCCTGCGTAGACAAGGAATGGAGGCGTGCAGCCAGCACTCCAGGGGTTTCGGGAATAGATGCCGATATCTCGGCCAAGTGATTAGCGGCTCTTGTGAGGTCCGCAGATATCTGTGCGTCGAAGTGCGGATCTTGCCTTCGTTCAGCACAGGCAAATGCATAGGCGTCAATTGCCAGCAGATTCACCAGCAATCTCTGAGCGCGGTGCAAGGCATCCAAGAGAGTGGGGACCGGCATGGCACGCAGACGCGGCTCAAGCACCGTTCCCGTGACTATGGGCGCGAAATCACTCAGCGCATTCCGGCACTGCAAGCCCGCTTCCACCACTTTCTGACGCGTTTCGGCTGAGGGATCTGCTTTAAGGTCATCCAGCGCATGAAGTGCGGTGACGATGCGAGACACCAAGGAATCAAGTGATGTACGTGCGTTGAATCTCCGCCACGAGGGGAAGATGAGCGCGGCGCCCAGGCCAATCACCGCACCAACGAGCGTGAATTGAAGTCTCGTCCAGACGATGTCTGGGCTTGGGTACAAAGCCATGTTAACGGTCAGAATGAAACCGGTCACGGCAAAGGTGGCGAGTGCGTAATTTCCGGACATCCACTTCACCGTGAATATCGCAAATAGTAAGCAAGATGCCGCGATTGCGATTGGCGATGAGGTGGCGTAGACAGCAAAAGCACCCATAACGAGAACCGCTAGAACCGTTCCCGAGACGCGCATCAGGGTACGGATAAGCGTAAAAGACCAATCCGTTTGAACGATGAAGACAACAGTCAATGGGATCCAGAACGCGTGCACATCCGCTGTGCTCGCCGCAACCATTTCGGCCACGATGATCGCCGCGGACATTCGGATACCAGATTTCCAGTCACTCACCGCTTCGCCGATCACTTGCTTGGGGGAACGATGGATATCTCTTGGAAGGGCGGCTTGTGACTCACTCGATTTTGATTCCTCAGCGAGCGAAGTGAGTAGTCCGCGCAGCGCAGCGGTTAGGTCCGCGTCACATTGCCACGTGGGATCAAGGCACGTGGGAAGTTCGCTCGGTAATGACTTTCCAACTCCAGCCAGGTGCATGCGCACGGCAACGAGGAAGAGGCCCACTTCCTGGCGATCACGCAAGCTCGGATCATGAATTTCGCGCCAACGCACAATCGCTCGGCGCACAATAGTGAGCCAAGCCGCACTCGTCAGAACGCTTTCTTGCGTGCCCGCGCGAAGCCCTGCGGCGAGCACGGCCGAATTAACTTCCTGCTCAACGCGATACGAGCCCGCCAAAAGGCCGCCGAGGTTGCCCCCGTTCGTCACAAGGTGCCGCAAGGATGCAACCCCATTAGCCAGCAGCTGATTGATGGTGAGGCGACGATCCCTTCGCCAGAACACGAGCATTGCAACTGCTTGCACGCCTGCGCCGATCGCGATCCAGAAGGCTAAGTCCTGAGCCTGCGAAAGTGTGCTGGGGCGAGCGCCAAACAAGATGACCAGCACGGTGGCGTTAAGCGCCACCATGAAAGCTGCACCTTTGGTCCGGCTAAGGGAGCCCGTCACCGAACCGAATACCGCAACCAGCAGCACCACCCACCAGGTGCCGGCAGCAAGTGCCGCGAGGAATGAAACGAGTGGCAGGGAGATCACCGACGCAATGAGATAGGCCAGGAGTCGCCGTCGCGATACAGCAGCCACCCACAGCGCCACCTGAAGGGCGCCGAAAGCGCCGGTGGACGCATGGCCCAAGTCGGTTACGAATTGTCCGAGCGCAACGAATGCCGCGACCACGACGCCTCGGCGAAGGGCTATCTCCCAACTCGTCTTGGCTAATGGGCTGTTGCGCACGCCACGCCATGCCTGGCCGAAGGCCAGGCGCAAGTTGATCCAACGAATGACCCAGGCCACCCGAGGCGCTGTATCAGGCACTAGCCGCGATCAGCCCGTTGAACGAGTTGCCCGATGAGCATGCCCCCGGCCCATGGCCCCATCACCCAGATGGGCCAGTAGTACGGGGGGTTGCTGAGATCGGACAGCCAGGTACCCACCCAGATGATGTTCACCAGGATGGAGACGCCGGCCCAGGAGGCCCAGGCCTTGCGCCATTCATTGCGCTTCTTGTCTGGGGACGTGGGGATCGGCGAGGCCTCCGCGGGCACTACCGGAAGATCTGAGGTGAGTTGAGCCAACTCGCCATATGTCTTCGCTCCATGTGCGCGAGTGAGACGATCATCAAACTCGCTCTGCGTAAGTCGGCCTTCGGCGAATGCTTCACGTAACACGTTGATGGTTTGATCACGATCACTATCGCCGGCGCGCATCTCCGGTGCTGAACTCATGCGAAGAAATTAACGCATCCCCGGCCGGGGAACTGGATGTCCATGTGCTTCGAGTAAGGCATACACCTCAGATGCGCGATACCTGCGATGACCGCCGAGCGTGCGGATGCTGTCGAGTTTGCCAGCCTTTGCCCATCGGGTAACGGTCTTGGGATCAACACGAAACAGCGCAGCAACCTCAGCGGGAGTGAGGAGATGCTCGGATGTGTGATCCATAGAAGTCATACTTCCGCCAACTCCTTTCCGGACATGAAGTGGTGCTCCGCGGAACCCTTCCACCCTGCGCGCCGAATGGCAACCTGATAGGGGGAAATAGGCCGATAAAACTGGTCGTTTCGCCATCTACAGTGGGTCCATGGGCTTGGTCTATGAGGAAATCGACCCTTGGCAGCCGTGGAAGAACCACGAACGAGTTGTGCTGCTTCGTGATGCTGACACAGGAGTTGAGGTGGTGATCGCCCTGCATTCCACGGCACTCGGTCCCGCACTCGGCGGAACGAGAATGAACGCATTCGCACAGGCACCATCACCACGTGCAGCTGCATATGCAGATGTACTTCGCCTTTCGCATGCAATGACCTTGAAGAATGCGTTGGCTGGTTTACCCCATGGTGGTGGTAAAGCGGTGATCGTTTGCGATCCGAAGAATGCAACACGGGAAATCTTGCATGCCTACGGTCGCTTCGTTTCACAACTGGATGGTGACTACGTGACCGCCGGCGATGTTGGTGTCAGCGTGCATGACATGGATGTGATCGGTGAAGTGTGTCCATGGACCACTGGGCGTTCAACCGAACGCGGCGGAGTAGGCGATTCCGGCATCCTGACCGCCGTGAGCGTCTGGCAGGGAATGCGGGCGGCGGCAGAGTTCACCTGGGGAAGCCCCGACCTCGCCGGACGCCGAGTCCTGGTCCTCGGGGCAGGGAAGGTAGGCGGCCGCCTCATCGGGCACCTGCTCTCCGAGGGAGCCGATGTGACCTTCGTGGATCCGATCACCCGAGATGCCATCCTGGCGACCTACCCCGAGGTTCGGGCCCTCACGAATCTCGATGAGGCCCTCAGAGAGGAGTGGGACATCATCTCCCCCAATGCACTTGGTGGGCTCATCACACGCAGCTTTGCCTCCTCCGTGGGAGCGAAAATCCTGTGTGGCGGGGCAAATAACCAGGTGGGTGAGGCCGGCGCAGACGAGGTCCTCAGCCAGCGCGGGATCACCTATACCCCAGATTTCATGGTCAATTGCGGTGGTGTGATCCAGGTTGCCGAGGAGTTTCGCGCCACCGCAGCAGGAACCGCACCGGATCTGGATCGGGCCCGTGCGCACACAATGAGGGTCTTCGAGACCACCCGAAACGTGCTGGAAGGTGCTCGATCGGCGGGGATCCCTCCCCTGGCCGCTGCCCAGGCGCAGGCTCAGGCCCTTGTCGCGGCAGCGGAGGCTGCCAGGTAGGCTTATCACTCGTTGCTCCCCTGGGAGCAATCACCAGTTCCAGTCCAGCTGAATGTTGCGGATGAGGGGGTCGAGCCATGGGGCGCGGCCGAGCGAAGGCGAAGCAGACGAAGGTCGCCCGTGCTTTGAAGTACGGCGGGCCGCAAACAGATCTTGCGCGCCTACAACAGGAACTCTCTGGGGCTCCCGAAGGCGCTCCTGAAGTAATCGAAGAGGATGTTGACGATCCTTACGATCCCTACGCGCATTACCTCGATGAGGATGAGGAATCCCAGGCCGGCTGAGATCGCGCTATTTGTAATCCCCCAGTACGTTGGCCGCTCCACCTGAGCCACCCTTTGCCTCAGCATCACCGCGCTCATCACTTACTCGGTTTCGGACCTCGCCGCACACCCAAGCCGAAACACCTGCGAGTTCAAGGCTAGTGATCGCGCGCTCCGAATCACCTGCCGCCACGATCGCGATCATGCCGATCCCCATATTGAACGTTCGTTCCAGATCAGCGCGATCCACATTTCCGTGCTGTCCGATCAACGTGAAGATCGGCAACGGGCGCCACGAGTCTCGATAGAGATCTGCTGCGAGGTGGGGAGGAAGTACACGAGCGATATTTGCCGCGAGGCCACCTCCGGTGATGTGGCTGAAGGCGTGCACCTCACAGGTGTTGATGAGCTCCAGGCACGGCTTCACATATATACGTGTGGGTTCGAGGAGCTCCTCGCCCAAGGTGCGCCCCAGTTCGGCGACATGGGTATCTAGGCCAAGACCGTTGTCGCCCAGCAGGACGTGACGCGCGAGGGAGTAGCCATTGGAATGCAGACCGCTAGAGGCCATCGCAATGAGTACGTCTCCGGGCTGGACTCGTTCGGGACCAAGCAACTTTGTGCCATCAACAATGCCGGTGCCGGCACCGGCTACGTCATATTCATCCGGTGCCATGAGTCCAGGATGCTCTGCGGTCTCACCACCTACGAGAGCACAGTTGGCCTCGGCGCAACCATCTGCGATACCGCGAACGATGTCTGCGATGCGCTCGGGAATCACCGATCCCGTGGCGATGTAATCGGTCATGAATAGAGGCTCAGCGCC
Organism: Actinomycetota bacterium; assembly: GCA_046047295.1. Lineage (GTDB taxonomy): Bacteria > Actinomycetota > Actinomycetes > S36-B12 > S36-B12 > VGCC01. The sequence goes on from JBJOIE010000024.1 coordinate 10,225, forward strand.
GCAGACCACGAGGTCATCAAGCACCATGGCCACCAGATCGCGACCAATCGTGTGATGAATGTCTAAGGCACGTGCTATCGCGATTTTGGTGCCGACACCATCGGTTGACGTGGCCAGGATGGGTCGTTCCATCGACGTGAACCTGCTGATGTCGAAAAGGCCGGCGAAGCCGCCAAAGTCGCCCACAACCTCACTTCGGTGGGCCTTATGTACCGATGCCCGCATGAGCGCAACCGCGCGCTCACCAGCCTCTACGTCCACCCCCGCGGCCGCATATGCCGTGGTGGCAGATTGATGTGAGGAAGTCATGGGCGTGCCAGCGCATCAGCGGCGCCACCACTGGACTGCTCCACCACGCGCCGTTCGATACCTTCGAGGAGTTCCTTGCCAAGTTGATTCTCTTCCGGCAGTTCGACGGGGTAGATGCCGTCGAAACAGGCGCGACACAGATTGTCCGCAGGGATTGTGGTGGCTTCCACGAGTTCATCAAGATTCACATACGCGAGGGAATCGGCACCAATGGATGTGCAAATTTCATCAACGGTAAGCCCATTGGCAATGAGTTCAGCTCTGCTGGCGAAATCAATTCCATAGAAACAGGGCCACTTCACCGGTGGACTTGAAATGCGTACGTGGACTTCCTTCGCGCCTGCCTCACGCAACATCCGGACGAGGGCACGTTGGGTATTGCCGCGCACAATGGAATCGTCCACCACTACTAAGCGCTGTCCAGCGATTACTTCCTTGAGTGGGTTGAGTTTGAGTCTGATGCCAAGTTGACGGATCGTCTGCGATGGTTGAATGAATGTTCGGCCCACGTAGGAGTTCTT
>JBJOIE010000025.1:0-3834 GCA_046047295.1 Actinomycetota bacterium
GGCAGGTTTCCGATCACGTGAACGTAGCCGCGGCGCGCATAGAAGTAGGGATCCCCCGCTTCCATGTGCGCATTCGGGTAGCGCATGGGCACCGGCATGTGATTGGCAGCTTGGTCATCGATCGGATACGGGGCAAGTCCCAGGATGACGGGAAAGGGCCCGGGTCCACCTGGGCGAAAGACTTGTGCGTCGAGGGTATAGCCCGCACGAACAGGTATGGCGACATCGCGATCTCGAATGACCTCATATTGGCGAGGTGAGGTGCTCCACCCCGTGCCGAAGATGCTCATTGGCCCGCTTCCTTGACCGAACCAACAGGACGGATCTCATTCCATCGTCCCCACGCTCGCTCACTTTGCACCATCCGTTGTTCAACAGAATCCGGGATGCGCACCGAAGGAATCATGTCGATCCGATCGCCGGTGAAGTCGAAGACCACACGCTCCACAAGAACCATTCCAAAACTTGCGTCAAGGTTGATCATCGCTGCAGCGCGCGGGTTGAGCTGTTCGCGTGCGCGCGACCCAAACTCGCGGACCGCCTCAAGATCATCGAAGTAGAGCTCCTCCACCCCGCCATAGGTTCCAGTGTTGCCCAATTCGAAGAGGGTTCCGGCGAAGAAGGATGGATCACCGGGATAGGAAGGGTTTTGCACATACCTCGTGACAAGGCCGTGGCCCACTTCACGAACCGCTGACGCATACGTGCTGCGCCACCACTGAGCAAAGTCCGCTTGGCCTATCCCGTCACGAACCTTGATGTGGTTGATGACCTTCACCCCCCCGGCATCGAGGCGCGAAGGCTCGGTGTCCCAGAACACCTCAGATGTGGTCAGCTCCACCACCATGGCTTTATCCGAAAAGCGATGAAGGAAAACCCTGCGCTTGTAGTCCTCCGCGGTCACCGAGGCAACCACGCCCTCGTAGTCACGGCAGACGTGGTCCGCACAGGAGTACCAGCCCTCATCAGAGCGTCGGTACTGGAGGTCCTCGTCGGAGAACCCCTCTAGGACGCTGCGGTGCTGAACGTAGCGAGTAAACGTTCCATTGAGCACCGAGGGTGTCGTGACCATCATCGAGGTGTGGATGATCCCCCACTCGTAGTCGAAGCGCTCGCGCTCCATACCAGGCGCTGGCCGCGTGGTGATCCAGAACTTGATCACGGGAGTCCCTTCGTCGGTTACTCCCGAATTATGGGAGAAACCGCCCACCTAGTGGGCAATTTCCCGGAATTTCTCCGTTCTGCTCTGCCATATTCACTGCATGGAGCCACAGCGCGATACCCGCATCCCGCGATCATCCAACCCCATCGCTGATCACGACGGATTCAAACTTGCACTCTTTTGCCTGAACACCGCCCGCGGATCGAGCATTTCCCATGCCGAGACGCTTCCGAAGGCCACCTGGGATGAGACCGTGCGCGTGGCACAGGCCGCGGACCGGGCGGGTATCGACGGCATCATCCCCCTCGCCCGATGGAAGAACACCTACCGATCAAACCCCGAGTACGACAGGGTCTTTGAGACCTTTACCTGGGCCGCAGGTGTAGCTGCGAGCACCTCACGCGCCGCAGTATTCGCCACGATGCACATGCCCTTATTCCACCCCGCTGTAGCAGCGAAGATGTCTGCAACCATCGACCATATTTCTGGCGGTCGGTTTGGTATCAACGTCACAGCCGGATGGAATCAAACCGAATTCGCCATGTTCGGAGCAGAACAGCGCGAGCATGACGAGCGCTATCTTTTCGCAGACGAGTGGATGACGTTGGTCGAACGTCTCTGGACGGCGGAAGAGCCTTTCGATTTCGAAGGTACGTATCACCACGGAGCCGAGTTGATCTCGCTTCCACTTCCCCTACAGGATCCAAGGCCGGTGGTCATGAGTGCAGGTTCTAGCCCTGCAGGTAGGGCATTTGCCCAGAAGCATGCAGACCTTAACTTCATCGCCGTACCTTCGTGGGAGATGCTGCCCACCCTCACCGAGACAGCGCGCACCGAAGCGCGAGAGAACTTCGGCACCGATCCCCTGCTTTTCGGCCACGGCTATGTGGTGGTGGCAGATACCGAGGCCGAAGCCCAGCGCAAGTTCGCCCACGTGGCTCGCGATATGCGCGATCATGAAGGAACGAAGGCATTTGTCGAGGCCCTGATGGGAACATCTCGCAGCATCGATATCTTCGCCAACGAGGTACTGATTGATCGGGCCGCTGCCGGGTTCTTTGCACTACCACTCGTAGGGACTCCGGAAATGGTGGTCGAGGCAATGCAACGCATGCGTGATGGTGGACTCGATGGGATGGCTATTTCGTTCAGCGATTACGACGAAGGTGTGGCCCTATACGATCAAATGATCCGCCCCCTCGCAGTGGAAGCGGAGCTACGTTCGATCTAGCGCGCCATGTATGCAGCAGCTACTTCAATAAGGCGCTCATTGGCCTCGGGCTCACCGATCGTTATGCGAACACCTTCACCCTCGAAGGGCCGAACAGAGAGTCCTACCTCGTCGCACGCGCGAGCGAAGGCCATAGTGTCTGCTCCGAGCCGCAGCCAGAGGAAGTTCGCCTCGGACTCAGCGGGGTTCATGCCCACCGCGCGCAAACCGACTTCCATGACTCCCCGCTGCTCGGTGATAGCCGCCACTCGATCGAGTAACTCTGCTTCATGCTCCAAAGATGCGATAGCAGCGACCTGAGCCATAGTGGAGACGCCGAAGGGGACCTGCACTTTGCGAAGCGCTTCGGTCACCGCCTCGTGGGCGATACAGAACCCCACTCGGAGGCCGGCAAGGCCATAGGCCTTGGAGAAGGTTCTCAAGACTGCAACGTTTTCCCGATCGCGGTAGAAGTCCAGGCCGTCGGGAACGTGCGCAGGGTCAACGAATTCTCGATATGCCTCGTCAATCACCACCAATATGTCTGAGGGCACTTTGTCGATGAATTCACGTAAAGGGCTGGCCCCTACCGCTGTACTTGTCGGGTTATTCGGATTGCACACCATGATCAAACGAGTGGAATCATCGATTGCATCCGCCATGGCCACGAGATCGTGGCGATCATCGGAATCCAGCGGCACTCGCTGTGCGGTAGCACCAGCGATCTGGGTCATGATCGGGTATGCCTCGAAAGAGCGCCAGGCGAACAACACGCCATCGCCAGGACCGCTCGTGATTTGAACGAGCTGCTGGAGCATCCCCACGCTTCCCGTTCCCACGGAGAGGTGTTCTCTCGGGACATTGAATCGGTCACTGAGCGCTTCAAGGAGCGCTGTGGAGCCATAGTCGGGATAGCGATGGATCTCCGGCAGAGCTGCCTCGATCGCGCGCACCACCGAGGGCAAGGGATCGTGGTGGTTCTCGTTACTGGATAACTTGTATTCCCGGAGACCTTCACGAGCCGCCGGCTTCTGACCCGCCTTGTAGGCGGGGATCCCCTGGAGTGCTGCACGAAGTCTGGGCTGAACCATGGTCATATTCTGTCAGCTGAACGTACCGGGGATTCCACGTTCATCAGTGCCTGGTCATTCCGCCATCGGCAACAATGAATTGTCCGGTGATGAATCCTGCTTCCGGGCCGGTGAGAAAGGCCACCAACCCTGTGATGTCTTCTGGCGTACCCGAACGCGGAATCGCTTGCAGATGGAGAATCTGATCGAGTGCATCCGCGGGCAACGTGCCATCGGCAAGGTCCCGCTCCACCCCCGGTGTACGTGTTAAGCCCGGCGATACCGCATTAACAGTGATGCCATACACCCCGAGATCATTGGCCAGACCCGAGGTCATGCCCAGGATCGCTCCCTTGCTCGCCATGTATGCAGTGAGGTTCGGCGTGGACGTA
>JBJOIE010000026.1:0-2754 GCA_046047295.1 Actinomycetota bacterium
GGATTATTCGTTGTGGCGAGGATGCGATCGAGCATGATGAGTAGGTCTGCATCAATCGACTCCCCTTGTGGAGCAGCCCAGCGTTGCCGCAGCACCGCGGCCTCGGCCATCCAGGGATCCACTCCTACGTCTGCCACGGTGGCAGCTGCCTCGACCATCTCTTCGGCACGCCGCGTTCCATGGAGCAGCGATCGCGAGATGAAGTAAGTGGCTATGGCATCCCAGTCTGCCGGCGGAAGGATATTCGAGAGTGAATCGAGGACTTCGCGCTCGACTCCGTAGCGGCGAGCTGCGAGGAGTGATTCGCCAAGCAGTGATTCCAGGCCCTTGACGATCACCGATCGACATAATTTGGTCGCCGCGGCTTTGCCGAGTTCCTCAGAAAACACCGTTGCTTCCGTCATCCCCAGCGTGGCCGCGATATCGAGGAAGTCCGCTGCGTGGGGTCCGCCCAGGAGGAAGGGAGCCCCAAGCCGCTTGGGGTTAATAGGCGACATCAAGGCTGCTTCCACATACCGTCCACCAGCGGCCTCAATCACATCGGCTGCGCAAATCTTGCGCTGCGGTGAAGACGAGTTCAGGTCGAAGAACCATGAGCCCAATCGATCGAATCCGGGAGCTGCTGCCTGTGCTGCACTGAGGGTGTGCGCCGCCGTGACTGCACAGATCGTGAGATCTGCGCCGTAAACCGCATCGGCCGCACTCGTGGCGCAATGCACGCCAAGATCGCGTGCATTGTGGTGGGCAGGGGAGTTGGTGTCGATGAAAGCTGTGTCCCAGGCGATGAGATCGTGGTGTGCGAATTCCTCAGCGAAGACTCGCCCAACTTCACCGAGGCCTAAGAGTGCAATCCTCATGCGGCACCTCCCAGGGCGAATGCCTCACCGCGCATGAGTAGACGTGCGGTCCGGAGCAAAGATGCACCCATAACTGTCGGGGGAGAAGTTGAAGGGTCCAGATTGAGCGTGACGGTAAAGAAGCCGCTGGGATGCTCAACATCCACGGTGAGTTGAGAGTCGGATGACGTCAGCCGTGCGATGTCTGCGGCAACGGATTCAGGAAGGCTGCACGCGGTGGCTACGGACACTGCACCCAGTACGCCGATCGCTTCGTGGACTCGATGCGGAATGAAGGTTCTTGTGTTGATCGACCCACCCGAGCTCGGTGGTGACAAAAGACTCATCTTGGGCACGGTGCTGTTCGTGACGTCGCCTAGGTTCATCAGAGCACCGGCTCTGATCCGGATGTTCTCGACGCGTTCGCGCACATGAGGCATCGCTTCGATCTCTGCAGGGGTCTCTGATCCATCGAGGCCAAAATCCGATGCACGCAGGCACACGACGGGCATGCCGTTGTCGATGCACGTCACATCTACGCCATCGATAGTGTCACGTACCGAACCAGTGGGCAGTAGCGATCCACAGGCGGAGCCGGCGATATCCGCGAATGTGATCTCGATCGGTGCGTGAAATCCAGGAACACCGTCAATGCGTGCGTCACCTGCGTACTCCACGCATCCTCCGGGCGTATGCACACGGGCCACTGCTGCGGTATCGGTGTTGACCATCCAGATGCGCACGTCCGTGGTGGGATCACCGGCGATGACCATGCCCTCCTCAATGGCAAACGGTGCCACGGCGGCGAGCATGTTGCCGCAGTTCTGAGCATCCGATACTTCGGCGCGATCTGGCCACACTTGGAGGAAGAGGTAATCGACATCCATGCCCGCACGCGCTGAGGGTGAGACAACGGCAACTTTGGATGTCAGTGGATGAGCTCCCCCGAGGCCGTCTATCTGGCGCGGATCTGGGCTGCCGAGCAGACGGATCAAGAGATCATCACGCTGGGCACGGTCTGCTGGTAGATCAGACGCGCGCACCACCAGGCCCTTGGATGTGCCACCGCGCATCAAGGAGCAGGGGATTGCGAGGGAAGGCATCATCGTTCAACAGTGGTGTGAGCGAGCCAGCTGGCGTAGTCCTGATATTCGAGGCCCTTTTCGGCAAGGGGTGCGCGCATACCGTAGATATCGAGACCGAGTTCGCCGGCGCGGAGTCGCGTGCGCTTACTTTCCTCGTTTTCGGTTCGCGATACAGCGGTGGTGAGAACCTGGTCCGCACGGAGACGTGGCACGCACACCACTCCATCGATGTCGGCGATGATTACGTCGCCGGGGTGGATGAGCCTGCCAGCACACACGATCGGTGTTTGAACGTTGCCGGGGGTCTGCTTCACCGTGCCCTGGGCACAGATCGTGCGCGCCCATACCGGGAAGCCCATCTCGGTCAGTGTTGCAACATCACGGACTCCGGCATCAATGACCAGCCCGCGTACTCCATGTGCCATCAAGGATTCGGCGAGCAAATCCCCGAGATAGCCATCCTCGCAGGGGCTGGTGGGAGTAACCACGAGCACATCGCCCGGTTCCGCCTGTTCCACAGCTACGTGGATCGACCAGTTATCGCCCGGGGCGACTTCACATGTCAGGGCGGTGCCCGCGACCTTTGCCTCGGAATAGATGGGCCGGAGGCGATGGTGTAGCAGCCCGGTTCGACCCTGGGCCTCGTGAACCGTGGCCACGCCATGTGCGCCGAGTGCATCAGCCACTGCGAGGGGGGTACGAGGAGTACCGGTCACCACGATTGCCATCGGGGCAACATGGCACTTCCTCTCACGGCAGGGTACGTTGAACTTCCATTCTGCGGAAGGTGCGCCTGAAATGTCGGATTCCTCACGCCCCTCCGTGACCTCTCG
>JBJOIE010000027.1:0-2683 GCA_046047295.1 Actinomycetota bacterium
AGCACGTGGCATAACCCACCAACCCGCCCACCCGCGTGGAATCGAGTGCAGCGCCAAGTAGCTCCAACTGTAGGCGGGTCAGTTCTTTTAGGTCCGCATCTCGTTTGCGCCACCGCGCCTCGGGACGCCTGCGCAATGCGCCGAGCCCCGTACATGGTGCATCCAGCAAGACGCGGTCGAAGAACTGATTGCCCCACGGGCGGTTCCGTGCGTCTGCGGTCATCACCATCACCGAATCGGGAAGGACCTTGCGCATCAGTTGGGTACGGTGTTCATGCAGTTCGACTGCGGTGAAGCTCACACCACGTTCGGCCGCGTGTTCTGCCAACACCGCAGCCTTGCCTCCGGGTCCCGCGCACATATCCAGCCACGCGGATTCAGGCGGAGCCACCGGGGCACTCGCCAGGGCATCTGCGATGAGTTGGCTACCTTCATCTTGAACGATGGCCTCGCCACGGACTATGGCATCCAGGTCAGCAGGAGTGCCGCTGGTGAGAATGGCTCCGCGGGGAGACCACCTACCAGGTACCAGGTGTTTCAGATCTGCCTCCGAAGGTCCGCCCCTGCTCACGAAGGCGATGGTTGGTGCCGCCGCAGCATTATCGGCTTCGAGAAGTCTTTCTAGCGACCCATCATCACCCAATGCCTCACTCAGGGCATCAACGATCCATGTGGGGTGCGAATGGATCGCCGCAAGCACGTGGTGACTCTGGGAAGCGCCGTCTGGGGAACCAGCCGAAGCACGCACTTCTGACTGCCACTCCTTCAACGATTTCTTAGATACACCCCGCAACACTGCGTTGATGAATCCCACTCTCGAGTCATCACCGGCCCTGCGCCGAGCGAGCTCGCAGGTGGTGTGAATTGCCGCATGATCGGGTACGCGCATGAATAGCAGTTGATACGCGCCTAGGCGTAAAAGATCCTTCATATCGTCTTGCACCCGATCCCAAGATCGCGTGACATTGAGTTTCACAACCTCGTCGAGAAATCCCTGCATGCGCAACGTGCCATAACCAAGTTCAACTGCGAACGCCGCATCTCGGGAACTTAAGCCAAACTCATGGAGGAACCCAGGCATGACCACGTTGGCATAGCCATCGTCCTCACGCACTACGCGAAGCAGTTCGCGCGCACATCGCCGTGCCCCCAGCCCAGCAGCGTTGACTTCCTCGGATGGCCCTGCGGTGGTCACTGGAGCAACACTTCCCCACCACGCATTCCACGGAGCCAATCGGAAGCTGCCATGGCCCGCTTGCCCGCGGGCTGAACACTGATGAGTTCGAGGGGTTCAGATCCGGTACCCACAAACGTGCGGTTCTTATCTCCCCACACATACCCGGGCTGCAGCGTCTGACCACAATCGTCACCAGAAATCCGCATCTGCAATACACGCAAACGTGTGGAATCACATTCAGTCCAGGCGCCGGGATCAGGTGTGCACGCGCGAACTTGTTGCACGATCCGCTGGGCAGGTTGACACCAATCGATTCGTGCCTCGTTCACGGTGATCTTGGCGGCGTGCGGCCCCTCGAAGGATTCCTGGGGGGTTCCATGTGCGGTACCCGCACTAACAGAGTCCACAACGCCAAGTAAGAGAGCCGCCCCACTCAGGGCGAGGCGCTCGAGCACTTCACCTGCAGTCTCCTCGGGATTAATCGAATATTCCGCCTGTGCGTAGATCGGTCCCGTATCGAGACCCTCATCTAGTTGAAAGACCGTGCATCCCGAATGGTTATCGCCAGCCCAGATAGCGCGTTGCACGGGCGCCGCTCCACGCCACTGGGGAAGCAAAGAGAAATGCAGGTTGAACCAGCCGTGGGCTGGAATAGCGAGAACATGCGCAGGGATCATTCCGCCGTAGGCCACCACGCAGCCAGCATCTGGGGCTAACTCGTGTAACTCGGCTACAAATTCATCGTTACGCATGCTGCTAGGTTTCAGCACAGGTATTCCCGCATCATGTGCATATTGAGCTACCGGGCTGGGATGAAGGGTGCGTCCTCGGCCGGCTGGAGCATCCGGTCGAGTGATGACTGCGGCAACGTCATGTGCACTTTCGTGGAGAGCTACCAGACTCGGAAGGGCTACGGCAGGAGTGCCTGCGAAAACGATCCGCACCTGGGGTCACTAATTCCTAAAGCCATTTTGCCGAGATTTGATGGGGACTCACTTTCACGCTCACCGGATCCTCCCCAAACCACTCGGATGCACGAATGGCTCTCATGGCTTCCTTACGCATTTCCGGGTCAAGCCGATCGATGAAGACGATGCCATCGAGGTGGTCTGTCTCATGCTGCACGCAGCGGGCGAGAAGATCGCTACCTTCAAGCACCAGTGGCTCACCGTGCATGTTCATGCCTTTGGCCACGACCTTGCGGGCACGAACCGTGTCGAAAGCGAGCCCTGGCAGTGATAGGCACCCCTCTTCACCTTCCTGGGTCTCATCGCTGAGATCAAGAACGGGATTGATGAGGTGCCCGAGTTCATCGTCCACCCAATAGGTGAAGACTCGGAGTGATACTCCAATCTGTGGTGCAGCGAGGCCCACCCCAGGCGCATCCTGCATGGTGTCTGTGAGGTCCTTGACCAGGGTGCGTAATTCCTTGTCGAAATCAACGACTTCAGCCGCGGGCGTGCGCAGCACGGGGTCACCGAAGAGGCGAATGGGCTTGACCGACAT
>JBJOIE010000028.1:0-11709 GCA_046047295.1 Actinomycetota bacterium
TCCTGGCCTCCCACCATGTTGACGTACACCAGCGCACAACCTGCGGTCGTTGCTTGGCGAGTGCACAGCGCCAGCCGATCATCGTCCTTACTCAATTCATAGGGAGAGGCGTTCAGCACCACCAAGAGTGGGCTTTCAGATTCACGGGACCAGGTGACCGGACCTTCATCGCGCCAGAGGTCTTCGCAAATCGCGATGCTCACACGGGCACCATTGATGATTACGGTGCACGGCTCGGTGCCAGGAATGAAGTACCGGGCCTCGTCGAAGACTCCGTAGTTGGGCAGGTGGTGCTTGGCATACCGAGCAACCACGGCTCCTGAGTGGATGACCGCCGCTGCATTGATGGGTCCGCCTCGGGGTCTGCCGATCCGTGATTCCTCTCCCGCATCAAGGAAGTCGAGGTAGCCCACTATGCACACGATCTCGCCCAAGCCCTCGGCCTGAAGGCGTGCGGCGAGGGCGTGAATCGCCTTCCTACTCGCCTCCTGGAATGAGGGGCGAAGTGCGAGGTCTTCCACCGGATACCCATTGAGGGCCATTTCCGGAAAAACGATGAGCGTGACGCCTTGGCTGGCGGCGGAGCGCACGGCATCGGTGATGAGCGCCGAATTTGCCTCGAGATCACCCACCGTGGAGTTGATTTGGGCCAGGCCCACGCGCATATGGGTAGTTTCGGCGCTTGGCGGAGTTCCCACGGACTGAGGGTATTGCTCGCGATGGGGCCGCGTTAACCTGCCTGTAACACGGTGACGGCCACTATGGGGTCATGGACAAGCAGGCTGAGTTCGTACTGCGCACCATCGAAGAGCGTGACATTCGCTTCGTCCGATTGTGGTTCACCGATGTCCTAGGAACTTTAAAGTCCGTGGCCATCGCTCCTGCCGAACTCGAAGGCGCCTTCGCGGAAGGCATCGGCTTCGATGGCTCGGCCATTGAGGGATTTGCCCGCGTCTACGAATCGGACATGATTGCTAAGCCGGATCCGAGCACCTTTTCCGTGTTGCCGTGGCGAAGTGAGGGGCCGGGTGTAGCAAGGCTCTTCTGCGATATCACCATGCCCGATGGCGCTCCTTCATATGCCGATCCGAGATTTGTGCTCAAGAGAGCGCTGAGCAAGGCGGCCGAAGCGGGTTTCACCTTCTATACCCACCCCGAAGTGGAGTTCTATCTCTTCAAGGGAGCACCTGAACACGGATCCGCGCCGGTGCCGGTAGATCAATATGGCTACTTCGATAATGCTCCGCACGGGGTGGCGCATGACTTCCGACGCCATGCCATCACCATGCTCGAAGCAATGGGCATATCCGTCGAATACAGCCACCATGAAGGTGGGCCTGGTCAGCAAGAGATCGACTTGCGTTATGCAGACGCCTTGACCACCGCAGACAACTTGATGACCTTCCGCCTGGTGGTTCAAGAGGTTGCCCTGGAACAGGGTCTGTTCGCGTCCTTCATGCCCAAGCCGTTTAGAGATCATCCGGGTAGTGGAATGCATACGCATCTGTCTCTATTTGAAGGTGATCGCAACGCCTTCTTCGAGGCCGGTGCGCAGTATCAACTCTCCAAGGTGGGGCGCTCGTTCATCGCGGGTTTGTTAGTCCATGCACCCGAGATCACAGCCATCACGAATCAATGGGTCAACTCCTATAAGCGCATGGCGGGTGGGGGTGAAGCTCCCGCGTGGATCTGCTGGGGTCACAACAATCGTTCTGCGCTCATCCGCGTACCGATGTACAAGCCCACGAAGGGCAATAGCACGCGCATCGAGTATCGGGCCATGGATAGCGCGGCCAACCCCTACCTTGCATTCGCCGTGCTCCTGGCAGCGGGGATGAAGGGGGTCACCGAAAATTACGAATTACCCGCGGGTTCAGAAGACGATGTCTGGGCCCTGACGTCTGCCGAACGCAAAGCCATGGGGATGGAACCCTTGCCGGCAAGTTTGAATCAAGCTATTGCAGCCATGGAGAAATCCGAACTCGTAGCGGAAACCTTGGGTGAACACGTTTTCGAGTTTTTCATGCGCAATAAGCGCGCCGATTGGGATGACTACCGCCGCCAAGTTACCCCGTGGGAGATGGAGCGGTACCTTCCATCATTGTGAGGGCTAACCGCGAATCGGGTCGGACCGGATTTCGGGATTCAGCGCGCGCTCAGGAGTTGCTCACTTCCGAGAGCTTTACTCACTTCAGAGAACTCGAGCTCAGCCTGCTCGAGGAACTCCTCATTGCGACTGCGGATCCAGATCTCGCCTTGGGCCAATTGGTACGCATCCTTGATTCAGCGCCGGCGGATCTGCGCAACCGATTGGTGCGTGCATGGTCGGCTGATCCAGATGCCCTGGGCAGGGTGCTTGACGTACTCGGCCTCTCCCACACCTTCGGTGACTTTCTGCATCGCCACCCAGAAGGCGCGGAAGTGCTCCTCGATGGTGAAGCTCTTACCACCACTACAACGGCGGCGGAATTACGCGCTGAGATGCTCGCTGCAGTCGGCGCGCACGCGAATGATGATGAGCCTGTTGCCACGTGCGACCTGGCTGTTGGCCTAGACGCGATCAGGGTCCGTTACCGAACGCTGCTCTTGGGTATCGCCTCGCGAGATCTCTCAGGTCTCATCGAATTGCCTCGGGTGATGGAGGCGCTCTCTGATTTGGCTGATGCCACGTTGGAAGCGGCGCTGGCACTTGCCAGGCACGAGTTTCCCGGTGATGCGGCTCGGACCAACCTCGCGATCATCGGCATGGGTAAATGCGGTGCGCGGGAGCTCAACTACATCAGCGATGTTGATGTGATTTTTGTGGCTGAGCCTAAAGCGGATCAAGAGGAGCAAGAGGCATTACGCAGCGCCACTGTGCTGGCAAGTGCCGTGATGCGCTACTGCAGCACTCCTACAGCCGAAGGCACCATCTGGGAAGTGGACGCGGCACTGCGTCCCGAGGGTAAGCAAGGAGCACTTGTCCGCTCCCTCGATTCCCATCTTGGCTATTACCAACGCTGGGCGAAAACCTGGGAGTTCCAAGCACTCCTCAAGGCCCGTTTCTGTGCAGGTGATGCGCGATTGGGCACCTCTTACTGTGACGCCGTTTCGGAACTCGTGTGGTCAGCGGCCGATCGCCCCGGATTTGTTGATGATGTTCAGGCCATGCGGCGCCGCGTTGAGGAGCACATCCCGGCAGGGGTGGCAGAGCGTGAAATCAAGTTGGGCCCGGGAGGTTTGCGCGACATCGAGTTCAGCGTGCAACTTCTTCAGATGGTGCATGGGCGCAGCGATGTAATGCTGCGAAGTGCGGCCACCCTTCCCTCCTTAGAAGGACTGGCCACATGGGGTTATGTAGGACGAGCAGACGCAGCCAGTTTGACTGATGCATACGTGTTTCTTCGTCAGCTCGAGCATCGTCTGCAGCTCCGCCATCTGCGCCGAACTCACACGGTCCCCACCGATGAGAACGAGGTGCGGACCGTGGCCCGCTCTATGGGATTGCGCAGTGATCCCCTCGTAGAATTTCAGCGGCAGTGGAAACATCACGCGCGTGAAGCGCGCCGGCTACACGAAAAGCTCTTCTATCGGCCCCTCCTTCAGGCCGTCGCCCGATTGGACGCTGGTGAGGCGCGTCTGACCCTGCAGGCTGCCGAGGACCGCATGCGCGCCCTAGGTTTCACCAACCCCTCGGGAGCGCTAGGGCATGTGACCGCGTTGACAAGTGGTGTGTCTCGCCGAGCCGCAATACAGCGAACCCTGCTTCCCGTTCTCTTGGGCTGGTTCGCCGATGGACCTGATCCCGATGGTGGACTACTCGGATTCCGTCAGGTGAGTGATCACCTGGGCTCAACGCCTTGGTACTTGCGTTTGCTTCGTGATGAATCAACGGCAGCTGAGCATCTTGCGCACATTCTCTCGTCTAGCCGTTATGCGACGGATTTACTGCTCCGCGCCCCGGAATCAGTTCAAGTTCTCGGCAGGGAAGATGAGATCCCCCCACGTACGAGGAATTCATTGTGGTCCGAGGTTGAGGCCATCGTTTCACGCCACGACTCTGCGGAAGCCGTGGTCAACGCGGTCCGCGCGATGCGCCGCAAGGAACTCTTTCGGTTGGCGGTGGCCCAAATTCTTGGCCGTGCATCTGCGGAGCAGGTGAGCCGTGGCCTGACAGATGTCATGGAAGCGGTCATCCACGGGGGACTGTGCGCTGCATGGATGGCTGAGTGTCCGGATGACGAGAGGCTTGCCGAACTCTCGGTGATTGCTATGGGTCGCTTCGGCGGAGCCGAACTCGGCTTCGGAAGTGATGCGGACGTCCTGTTCGTGTACGAACCACGCGCCGGTGCAACCGATCACGATGCGAGCGCCCAAGCGTTTTCCGTGGTGAATCGGATGCGTGAGTTGCTCACGAGCCCCTCGCCAGATCCTGCGGTCGAGATCGACGCAGATCTACGGCCCGAGGGGAAGAATGGGCCTCTCGTTCGCTCACTCGTTTCCTATGCGGCCTATTACGCGAAGTGGTCATCTCCTTGGGAGGCGCAGGCTCTCCTGCGCGCACGCCACGTAGTTGGCTCAGACGACCTTGGCCAGCGATTCATCGCACTCATAGACCCACTGCGCTATCCGATGGATGGAATCAGTGCCGATTCACTCCGCGAAATGCGCAGGCTCAAGGCCCGAATGGAATCCGAGCGCCTACCTCGTGGGGCGGAGCCCAGATTGCACACCAAGCAGGGGCCTGGTGGATTAGCTGACGTGGAATGGGTGGCCCAGTTGCTCCAGATGCAGCACGCACACGATCACCGGAATCTTCAGGTCGCAGGAACGCTCCCTGCCCTCGAGGCCGCTCATGATTCCGGACTCATCTCGCGCTCCGATGTGCAAATGCTGAGTGAAGCGTGGGTCTTGGCCACGGCCATTCGCAATGCCGGGATGCTTGCCCGCGGCCGCGCGAGTGACATGGTGCCCACCGATCCCCGCGAGAGCTCATCGGTGGCATTCATCCTAGGAAGGGGAAGTGGTGGTGGTTCCGAACTCCGCGAGGACTACCTTCGAGTCACGCGCCGGGCACGGGCCGTTGCTGAGCGCCTTTTCTACGGGGCCAGTGAGCGTGATTCGTAGTCACTCGTTGGGGAAGTGGTCAAAGGTTGATCGCGTAACAGCATGTGGAAACTGTCACGCTTATACGGGCGCAGGAAACGGTCGCAGGTTCCGTTGATATTTGGCTCAAGGAATTTGCAGGTGAGTTCACCTTTCTTGTTCGTCCGGTAGTAAAAGCCTGCCGCCCAGTACTCGTTCATGTCTAAAACCATGGCTCGCTCAACACCAGCAGCAATAAGCGTGTCTGCGAGCATGGGAGCGGTGAGGTATTCCCCTATGACGTACACCAGAGAACCATCGGCTCTTTCGCCTACACCTGCCCGCCAGGTCATATTTGATTTATCTGTGGTGGCGCCCCAGATGACGTTGTCATTGGCGTTTGTTACTTGGCTGACGCCATCGTCAACGATGAGGTCAAGGTTTTGACGCACTGCAAGAATGGAATCATCAAGCGAGTAGTCGCGCCCCCAGGAGCCAATTCGCATCGTGCCGTCTCGGTAAACAACGGCCGATGCCTTCCCGTCAACGAGATCTTTGACCATCGTTCCGTCGTAGAAGTAGCCACCGAGGCTGTCTTTGAGACGAAATCCGCCATTGAAGCTGGCGACGGCTGACGCTTGTAAATCATCGGGTAATGCGCCGTTGAAAGGATTGGGGCCGCCGGCTGGTTCTTCGAAGCCTGGTACGAACATCGCTGAGGTCAGTGATGTGTCGATCCACATCGCGGTGGCGTAATACGAGGAATAGGTGGGATCAGCGCGTACCCTCGTGACGTACACCGCAGGAATTCCGTCGAACTGCGTGCCCACCGGCTGCCACTGGCCCTCCATCTCCTGGGGTGTCAGTCCCTCAGGTGGGGTAAGCGGTTTCGGTGGCGTGAGTCCAATGGTTTCTGTGGGCTCTGGCGTTGGTGGACTCGGCACCACTTGAGTGGGCGTTGATGGTGAGGGTTGGGGACTTGGCTCCTGAACCGGTTCATCGTCGCCGAAGTCTGCCGAGATCGTGGGAAGCCCGCCCTGTTCAGGGGTGCTTATGTATGTGAAGTAGACATCCTCAAGTTTGGCAACGAACCACTCGAGATTGTTATCGCGCAACCACGTAGCGATGATGACCTTGGCAGGGGCTCCGGCCGAGGTCGCCACGGTTGACTGCAAGGTCCAGCCGCCGATAAAGGCAACGACTCCAGAAATGAGGAGAGCAAGAAGACCCACGATTTTCCACGGGCGAAGGTGTGATGGCCTGCGGTGCCGTGGAGCGGTGCGAGTCTCACGAGAACTGTCGGTCATCGTGGCGGACGAGCCTTAGGAATGAGTGCGCCCGTTCGACTCGACCACAGTTCCCATTCAGCGCCGTAGACATGAGCAAGTAGGGAGTCTTCCCATCGACTCTTGAACAGGAAGAAGACGCACATGACCAGCCAGAGAATCCAGCCGCGCAAGCTGCCGGCAGCAATCAGCAATCCGAGGAGCCCGAGGAGGATGGCTGAATAAATCGGATGACGTATCCAGGCATAAACGCCGTCAGTGCGTAATCCAGCGCCGTAGATGGGCACTGGCGTGGGGGTGAGGGCACTTCCAAGGGCCCCGAAGGCGCGGATCCCGAGTGCGATGGCGGCGAAGAGGGCGGTGAGTCCAACGATGACGAAGGGCCACGGGTGCAACGCCCAGCCCGTGAAGGCAAAGAGGGCGAGAAGTGCGAACTGGGCAAGGACGAGGAGCCAACCGATCACACTTCGCATCCTTGATTCTCACTTACCGCAAGCACACGTGAACAGGGGCCCCCGATCATCGGAGGCCCCTGCCCTTCCCTAAGCGTGCGAGGCGAATCGACGCGTTGGGCGTCTGCTAGATGTCGTAGTACATCTCGAATTCATGCGGATGCGGACGGAAGCGGATTGGATCAACCTCGTTGATGCGCTTGTAATCGATCCACGTTTCGATGAGATCCGCCGGGAAGACGTTTCCAGCCTGCAGGTACTCATTGTCAGCCTCAAGTGCTTCGAGAACTGCGGGGAGTGAACCAGGAACCTGCGGGATGTTGGCCAACTCATCCGGTGGGAGCTCGTAGAGGTCCTTGTCCACCGGGGCCATGGGCTCGATGCGATTCTTGATGCCATCGAGACCGGCCATGAGTTGAGCGGAGAATGCCAAGTACGGGTTGCTTGAGGGATCCGGCACACGGAATTCAATGCGCTTGGCCTTGGGTGAGCTACCCGTGACCGGGATGCGGATGCACGCTGAACGGTTGCGCGCGGAGTACACGAGGTTCACCGGAGCTTCATAACCTGGCACCAGACGGTGGTAGGAGTTCACCGTGGGATTGGTGAAGGCCAGCAGTGACGGTGCGTGGGCGAGAAGGCCGCCGATGTACCAGCGGGCGAGATCTGAAAGGCCGCCGTATCCCATCTCGTCGTAGAACAGCGGATCTCCGCCCTTCCACAATGACTGGTGGCAGTGCATGCCTGAGCCGTTGTCACCGAAGAGTGGCTTGGGCATGAAGGTTGCGGTCTTGCCATGTGCCCAGGCAACGTTCTTGATGATGTACTTGAAGAGCATGACCTCGTCAGCGGCGTGCTGAAGGGTGTTGAACCGGTAGTTGATCTCACCCTGACCGGCGGTGCCCACCTCATGGTGCGAGCGCTCAACCTGCAGGCCTACCTGCATGAGGTGCTTAACCATGTCGTCGCGAATATCGGCGAAGTGGTCAACCGGTGGGACCGGGAAGTAGCCACCCTTGTAGCGGGTCTTGTAGCCGCGGTTGCCGCCCTCCTCCTGACGGCCGGTGTTCCAGGCGCCTTCCACGGAATCAATGAAGTAGTAACCCGAATGCTGATTGGTTTCGAAGCGAACATCATCGAAGACGTAGAACTCAGCTTCGGGACCGAAGAACACGGTATCGGCGATTCCGGTGGAGGCGAGATAAGCCTCAGCCTTGGCCGCAATATTGCGCGGATCGCGGGCGTAGGGCTCATTGGTGAAGGGATCCAGGATGGAGAAGTTCATCACTAGGGTCTTGGCCTCACGGAAGGGGTCCATGAAAGCCGTGGCCACATCGGGAACGAGCTTCATGTCTGATTCGTGAATGGCCTGGAAACCGCGGATAGACGAGCCATCGAACATCAAGCCCTCATCGAAGGCATCTTGACCGAAGGATGAAGCGGGTACGTTGAAGTGCTGCATCACACCGGGCAAATCCATGAATCGAACGTCAACGAATTCAACGTTCTCATCCTTGATGAACTTCAAGACCTCATCGGAATTCTTAAACATCTGACCTCCTGCACCCACGGGTGCTTCGCCTCGCTCGGTGACCGAGTGTCACCGGATGGCTAGACCGTAGGGAGCACGGGTATCGGGGGAGTGTCTCCTTTGTTTCAGGTGTGTTAACCGGCATGGGTTAGCGTCCGTCGATGGCCGCTGCGGTGGAACCCCCTCAGGCCGCGGGCCTTGGTCGGCGTTTCATCGCCCTCGTGCTTGATTGGGGGGCCAGCCTGCTCATCGCCCGGCTGGCCTTCCCGCAGTTTCCCTATGGCAGCCTGGAAAGCTCCGCGGCCACACTCGCCATATTTGCCACAGAAGTGATCCTGCTCACCTGGCTCACGGGAGCATCCTTCGGCCAGCGCCTCGTCGGGCTGCGCATTGAACCTTTACATGGCGGCAGACTCACGTTGGTTCAGGTGGTCGTTCGAACGGTGTTGCTGTGCCTGGTACTTCCCGCGGTGATCTACGACTCCCAAGGGCGCGGACTCCATGATCGTGCTGCCGGCACGATCTGCGTGCGAGCAGGCACTACCTAACGGTCACGCTGACGGTTGAGGAGACATCGGAACTGCTGAGTTCGAAGGTGAATGAGTCACCGATATTCAAGGGGACTGGCGGTACTACCGAGCCGAGCAGCACTATGTCGTTGGCCAATAGCCCGCGCCCGTAGGCCTGAGCCACGAGGGCAAGGTGCGCCAGGTTTTCGATCACTGGACCGGTGAGTTCCTGCGTGTCGGTGACGTGCTGATCACCCTCGTGAACATTCACAAGGCCGTTGAGCTGTTCGGGACCATCACCCCAACCCTGCGTGACGGATGCACCTAGCACGTAGTGCCGTTGGAAAATATTTCCGGCCAGGATGGGCACCGGATCGGTGAAGGGTAGGTCGGCATCGGCGAGTTCAATTGCCGGTAGAAACTCACCTACCGCCGCCATCACTGCTTCGCGGCTGGCGCCCGCTGCAAGATCATGACGCATTCGTACGGCTACCTCAGCCTCCGCGATCGGTTTGACCCATCTCGCAACGCTCACTTGCGAATGGGAATCAACCTGGGCACTCGAAAGCAGGTAGCCCGTGAGGGGCGCAGTCAGCCCGAGATTCGCTCGTGCGGTGGGGGAGCCGAAGCCCAATTTCCATCCCGCTTGATGCTCACCCGAATCCAGCGCCGCTTGTAACCGTTCCTGCTGAGCACGCAGGCCGGGAGCGAGGCGATCATGCTCAGGAATGGTCAACTTCGTATCCCGCATCTTCCAGTGAGCCTGCCCCACTCCAGCCCCAAATCAGTACCACGTCTTCATCGGTGGTGTTTTTGAATCCGTGCCACTGGCCCCGTGGTGTGAGCACCACATCACCTTCATGCGCCTCGGATTCGCCATTGTCGGTGTACATCACGCCATGACCACTGAGCACGATCCAGAACTCATCGGCATGGAAGTGTCGATGGCGATCGTGCATGGCCCCTGGCGGAAGGACTGTCCAGCCCACGAGTAATTGCGTGGAACCTGCTGAGGCCTTGTCGATGAGGAATTGCACCTGCATGTCTACCCAGCCCTCGTCTCGACGCAGGCCTGGCACAAGGGGAACATTTTTGATGTTCGTGATGAATCTCTGCAATTCAACAGATTCAGGGTTCATGCGCTGGTTCCTCCCATGCGCCGGTAGGCCTCATGGGCCACTACGAAATCGTGGTGGCCGATCCCCATCCCCCTGCTGATATTCATCAACTCATTCGCCGCGGCTGCTAAGGGCACTGGCGATCCCAGCAGCCTGCCTTGCTCGAGCACCAGGGTCATGTCCTTTTGCTGCAGGGCAACGTCGGCGAGTGGTTTCTCAGGCATCATGCCCTCCAGGATGAAGGGACCACGGTAGGACAGGACAGGTGATGCGGCCACGCTGTCCAGGATTGCTTCGACAGCAACCGTGCGATCCACGCCACCCTTTTCTGAAAGCGCGACTGCCTCACCGAATGCGATCACTTCCACCATGAGAAGCAAGTTGATGGAGAGCTTCAATTGCGCAGCAAGTCCCTGGCCACCTACGTAACGCACTTTCGGACCAATGTCTAACAGGATCGGGCGAACGCGCTCATAGGCACTTTCATCGCCTCCTACCATTACTGATGCGCTCCCCGCGGCCACGGTCACCGGACTTCCCGAGAGCGGGGCATCGAGCATGATTCGATCAGCTTCGGTGAATTTCTTGGCCACACTCCTACTTACTAGAGGCGAGATCGTGCTCATGTCCAGATAAGGCGATGCGGGTGCGAGGCCATCGAGCACCCCATCAGGTCCACAGGCCACCTTTTCGACCGCTGCGCCGTCAGTGACAATCGAAAAGACGGCCTCTGCTCCTTCTGCGGCAGCAGCAGGGGAGGAGGCCGATTCCATTCCCAGTTCCCGGAGTGCTCTGTCTTTGCCCGGGGTGCGATTCCACCCGGTAACGCTGTGACCGGCCGCCAGCAGCCGGGGCACTATCACTTGGCCCATATCGCCAAGCCCGATGAATCCGATTCGCGCCATCAGACGTCTCCTTCTCCATGGACGTGGTGAGCTAGCTGCCGGGCAGGTGTGCGTCCGCGCGAGTCAACTCCGGTGGGGCTCCACGTACACACGTCTGCCCCAGGTACCCACACCGTAGAACTTTCACCGGGGACGAAAAACTCTACGAAAACCATGTCCGCTTCTGTTGAGTTATAGAAGCGATGCTGCTCATTTTCGAAGTTGTAGAGCAGGTCACCTGCCACGAGTTGAATTTCTTCACCCTGCACCACGGCAGTGCCCTGTCCTTCGGTGATGAACTGGAAGTGTTCGGCACCTTCATGGTGGTGTTCAGCGCCGGAAGCACCGGGCGGATAGATGATCATCTCTCCCTTGACCGCATGGGTACCCCACAGGCCCGGACTGGCTAGGTAAATGCGTTTTCTGGAGTCGTGCTCGGAGTTAAGTACTGGTTCAGTGCTCCAGTCCACGAGCACCTCTGTGCCTTCACCCAATGTGGGGTCGTACTCGGCGGCCCTTGGTACTTGGGCGATGAAAACGTCCGCACCTGAATTGACCGTGAGTTCACCACCTGCACCGCGTGCAATCATCAATACGTGATCGGTGGTCAGGTCTTTCGCAATTCCGTTGCTTGATTTCCACATCGCTGAACCCTGGAGGAGTTGTATCCAGATGAGTTCATCGTTTCCCGTGTGCGCGGAGTACTGCGCATCGGCTGCCAGCCTCACCCGCTCGATCCGAACTCGACCATCCGTCGGTTGGTTTTCGCCGAGCAACTCGCTGACGTGGCAGCCGATTGATTCTTCGCGCAGGGGTGCGGAATCGCCGCGCACTACGAATGCCATCTTGACCTCCCGCCGCAAGG
>JBJOIE010000029.1:0-3060 GCA_046047295.1 Actinomycetota bacterium
CCTGCTCCAGATGAAACATCTGCGGGGCCGTGGTGTATTTCTCTGGCTTGTATTGGGCGCACCCGACCACCGCTGCGGTTTTCTTCAAACTCATGGCTCCTCCTTGTACACGAGTAGACGCCCGGCGCTCAGGGGCGCGCATCCTATAAACAGACGAGCCCTAAAAAAAAGGCCCGATTGCTCGGGCCTTTTCTGGTGACTACAAAACTCAGTCAAACTTTACGGTGAATCCTGCACCGAGGGTGCGCGGCTCAGTCCAGAAGCTCGTGAGGAAGCCAAGGCTCATATTTGCAATTTCCTGACGCTTATTCAGCGCGTTGCGGACCCAAATGTAAGCCTCACCTCTTGCCTTGCCGGAGCCAAGTGCGATGTCACTCAGTGCGAGTTTGCCGTTTACCGTGAGCAGGCTCTTCATGCGTGCGACCTCTGTCGCATTGAATTGCAGTGCTGCCGAGGCGGGGGCGGCAACGATGTTGTAGAACGAGTCCTTATAGTTCACATCGCCGGTTAGCTTCAGGCGCCCCATGGCGACTCTTCCAAGATCGCCGCTGACATTGACATTGAGCGTGTGCTTGGGTGTTCCGGGATAAACCAGCTTGTCAGCAACATCGACACCCGCATTCACAAAGGAGTCGAAATCTGCCTTCAAGAAGCCGTAGCCAAAGCCAACGAGCCATTCCTTCGACACGCGAACCGTTCCATCGAGCTCGATTCCCTTAATGGAGGCGTCCGCAGCGTTCAGGAATTTTGGCGT
The DNA here is from genome assembly GCA_046047295.1 of Actinomycetota bacterium. Lineage (GTDB taxonomy): Bacteria > Actinomycetota > Actinomycetes > S36-B12 > S36-B12 > VGCC01. Next base: position 755 of record JBJOIE010000029.1, read on the forward strand.
CGTGGTTCCGACGGGGAGAACCGACTGCTGCCCATCCTCAAGTTTGGTCGAGAACACGGCCGCATTCACAATGGCCTGACCACCGTTTAAGACTTTTTTGACGCCTGCCTCGATGGACTTTGCGGTCTCTGCTTCATAGCGGTCGGTCGGCACCCCCGACTGAACGCTGAATCCGCCTGAACGGTAGCCCACCGCATAGCGTGCATAGACATTGGTGTTCGCATCGAGCTTGTATGCCAGTGCAGCAACAGGAGTCGTCTTGCTGAAGTCCCCAGACGGAGTACCCACCGCGACAGGTCCAAACGCGCGGGTGCCAAACGAATCGCCGATGAACATTCGACCATATCCGGACTTTTCTTCCTTGGTGTATCGGAGTCCAGCCGTAGCGGTCACGTCCTTCGCGATATCAAAGTCAACCTGTCCGAAAAGACCAGACGCTTCCGTCTTGATTCCATATTCGACTGCGGTGAACGATTGCTTCAGTGTTGGGGTGGCCTTGAGCAATACGCCGTAGTTCGTGGTCGCAACATCTCCTGATTCGTCGTAGTTGTAGTAGCCCACGACATATCTCATGCTCTTCGTGCTGCCAACGAGCTGAATCTCATGTGAAGTGTTTTCGTAGGTCGTAACCTGACCACCCACATACATAGGGGTGTTTGGCAGAGCGATCCCATACGCAGGCGGGAAATTTGCGCCACCCTTAAATCCACCGCCATAGTCTGAGAAGTCAGAGTAATCCATATCCCGACGCGACCCGATGTACTTCAGGGTATTGGCGTCATTCAGCTTCAGGTCGAACAGAACGCGATGACCCTTGACCTTCACGCGTTGGAAGTATTCGAAACCAGGTGCATAAGTCAGGCTCGTCGGGAACTCCGGGTTAGCAATGCTCGCGTTGTTTCCGGGGTACTGAGAGAAACCTGCGGTTCCGAAACCGGCACTGGATGCAATCTTCGCAGAGGTGAGCGAACCAGGAAGAGGCATCTCATCAATGTCGGTGTAATCAAATCCATAGTTCAGAACGGCATTCTTTGAGAAGTCGAACTTGGCGGACAGACGCGCTGAGGTGCGATCACGATTTCCAAAATCATCAGTCGCCCCAGTTGTGTTGTTATCGATGTAGCCGTCACGTTGCTCCCGCTTGACCGCCATGCCGAGGCTGACAATCCCCGTCTTTGGCAGTTCAAGTCCGAGCTTTACAGAGCGAGCACCGTAATTCCCGAACTCCGTGTTTGCCGTAAGTGCGAGTTCGCCAAGCGGCTTCCGAGAGACAAAGTTAATCGCACCAGCAAGGGTGTTTCGGCCAAACAACGTGCCTTGCGGCCCTCGCAGAACCTCGATCCGCTCGAGATCAATGACATCGAGCATGGCGCCCGTGTTCTTGCCCACAAAGGCGCCATCAACATAGACGCCGACTGCGGGATCCGCCCAGATTGCGGGCTGACCCTGGCCCAAGCCGCGCAGGTTTGCTGCGATGGTGAGGCCGGTCACTGGAACATTATTGACGTTGAGGTTGGGAACGATTCCGTTGAGGTCTTGGACGGATTCAATGCCACGATCTTCGATCGATTGGGCGGTGATCGCCGTGATCGAGATGGGCACATCTTGTACTTTCTGTTCGCGCTTCTGGGCGGTTACAACCACTTCTTCAATCTTCTCCTGGGCCCATGCGCCGCTGGAGAATAGCGCTGACACTGTCAACGCAACCACTGAAACCTTCAAGACCTGCTGGGACTTACTCTTCATCGTCTCCTCCTAGTTGTGAGGCGCTAGTCGCGCTATACACATACTGATCTGACGGAGGAGAGATTCATCGTCCGAATGCGTTAGTCCCCGATGTCGTTTTCCCTAGGTTCGTGCGGGTCTGGGCATCTGCAAGCCAAACTGGGCAATCAGTTCGCGCTGGATCTCATTTGTCCCGCCACCGAATGTCAGCATCGGCGCTCCGCGCGTTTCATAGTCCAACTCCCCGAGGAGCCTTTCCGCGGCGGAACCCGCTCGCACAAGCCCACTGTTGCCCATGACTTCAACCAGCCTGCGAAGCACATCAAGGCTGGTGTCGGCGCCATAGACCTTGGTGACCGAAGCGAGGGAAACATCCATTCTCCCGGCCTCCAAATCTTGTGCAATGCGAAAATTAATGAGCCGCATCGCCTCGAGCCTTGCGTAGCACTCGGCCAATGCAGCCCGAACCCAAGGCTTGTCCATCGCGCGCTGACCATACTCATCACGGGCCTTTGCCCACTGGAGCACGCGGGTATAGGGACCAAAGATCTTGTCCGCCCAGCTGCCCAGACCCAGTCGCT
>JBJOIE010000030.1:0-3202 GCA_046047295.1 Actinomycetota bacterium
ATGCACGTCCTCACGACGAACAGCTTCAGTGAGCACCTTGCACTACTTGCTTTGGAATCTGAACTCGGTGCTGAGGCGGTCAATGCGCCATGACGATTACTAGCACTCAGGCTGACACCACCACTGCTACTGCAGATGAAGTGATGACCGTTGTTGCGGCTCGCGAATTAAGCGATGGCGTTGTCTGCTTTGTAGGGATCGGTCTACCCAGCACAGCGGCGAATCTGGCACGCATGATGCACGCACCCAATGCTGTCCTCGTATATGAATCCGGCACGATCGGAGCCAAGCCCACGCGTCCGCCGCTAAGCATCGGTGACGGCGAGCTTGCCGATACAGCAGACGCCGTGGTTTCGGTTCCCGAAATCTTCAACTACTGGCTGCAGGGTGGTCGCGTTGACGTGGGATTCCTTGGCGCTGCGCAGGTCGATAAGTATGGAAATCTGAACACCACCGCAGTAGGAGACTACGAACATCCGAAAGTGCGGCTCCCAGGTGCAGGTGGTGCGCCCGAAATCGCATCCAACGCAAAGTCGTCCATCGTCATGCTTCGGCAGAACCCCCGAGCATTCGTCGAACAGGTCGATTTCATCACAAGTGTCGGCTACGGACCCGACGGCAATGCACGCGAAAGGCTCGGTCTACCCGGACGCGGACCCACTGCGATCATCACCGATATCGGTGTGCTCCGCCCGGATCCGAATACCCATGAGTTCATCCTGACCGAGATACATCCGGGGTGCACCGTCGAACAGGCCCGCGAAGCCACCGGCTGGGACTTGCGCGTGGCTCCCAACCTTCATCCCACCGCTCCTCCGACAACCGAGGAACTGGCTAATTTGCGCAAGCTCAAGGGTGAGCTGTGAACCTCGACTTCATTCACGACGTTCCCGCGACCCGCGTTGTTTTCGGTGCGGGGCGCATCCGAGATGCGGGTGAGGAACTTGATCGTCTCGGCGCCACACGTGTGCTCGTCATCGCTGGTGGCCCCGAATCGGTTTTCGCTGACCGTGTGTGTGCCGATCTCGGTGACCGAGTGGTGGGTCGGTACACCGATGTCCAAATGCACGTCCCCGTGGACAATGCTGAGCGAGCGCGGGCCTTTGCCAAGGACGTTGACGCCGATTGCCTACTCGCTGTAGGCGGTGGGTCCGCACTCGGAACGGCGAAAGCAATCGCGATGACCTCGCACCTGCCCATCCTGGCAATCCCCACGACCTACGCCGGTTCGGAGATGACACCCATATGGGGGCTGACCGAAGGTTCACTCAAGACCACCGGACGTGACCTTGCTGTGCTTCCCCGCACCGTTATCTACGATCCAGAGGTCACGCTCACCCTGCCTGCCGAACTTTCTGCGTGCAGTGGCATGAACGCATTAGCTCACCTCGTTGAAGCCCTTTATGCGCAGGGCACATCACCGGTTTCTTTCCTGCAGGCAAAAGAAGGTATCCGCGCCTTGGCATCGGCGCTTCCGCGTGTGGTGGCACAACCAACAGACCTTGCAGCACGTGCCGAGGCGCAGTACGGCGCCTGGCTAGCCGGCTGGGCGCTGGGCACCACGGGGATGGGCGTGCACCACAAGATCTGCCACACCCTCGGTGGGACCTTCAATTTGCCGCACGCCCAGGCACATACCGTGGTGTTGCCCTACGCGATCGCATTCAATAACGATTACGCGCCCGAAGCCATGCAGGCGATCCTCGATGCATTCGCCGAGGCCGGGCGCCCAGCCGCTACCGCCGCCGAGGCCGTACGCGCATTGGCCGAAGACATCGGCGCCCCCACCAACCTGGCCGACTTCGGGTTCACCGAGGCCGATGCAGGCCGTGCCGCTGAGCTGATCACCCAGTCGCAGTATCCGAACCCGCGCGTGGTGGACTCGCAATCTATCCAAGCGCTACTCGAGGCAGCTTCCCGTGGTGACGCACCATGACCGGGCCCAGATGTTCCACATCGTGGGATCCACGTCTCACGAAATGGGAAAGTCGGTTGACGAACCTGGGGGACGCCCCTAGGTTCCTACAGAACTTCGGTTGCCATCCTGGCAACCGAACGGGCAGCGGGAGCCGCAGCCCTATTAATAGGTGAAGGAGATCAGATGAGAATCTCTCGGCCGATGCGGTTCGCAGCTGCAGCAGCAGTTGCCGGACTCGTACTGGCGGGCTGCGGTGGCGGCCTGGATGAAGAGGAAGCGGCTCCGGCAACGGAATCCGCAACAGAGGAAGCGGCACCCGCCGAGGGTGATGCGCCCGCTGCCAACACGGGCACCATCAAGGTGGGCTTCGTCTCACCTCTGACCGGCCCACTCGCCGGATTCGGTGAGCCCGATCAGTTCATCGTGGATGAAATGGGCGCTTACTTCGCGTCCAACCCCATCGTTGCGGGAGATACCTCCTACAACGTGGAGATCATCCTCAAGGATTCGCAATCTGACGCCAAGCGCGCAGGTGAAGTTGCGGGTGAACTCATCAACCAAGACGGTGTTGACATCGTCATGGCACACGGCACGCCGGATACCACCAACCCCGTAGCCGATCAGTGCGAAGCGAATGCCACTCCGTGTATCACCTCCGATGCACCGTGGCAGCCATACTTCCTCGGCCGCGGTGGCGATCCGGAGAATCCGTTCCGCTACACCTACCACTTCTTCTGGGGACTTGAAGACGTGGCCGCCGTGTTCCAGGACATGTGGGGACAACTAGACACCAATAAGCAGGTTGCCGGTCTGTTCCCGAATGACCCAGACGGCCAGGCGTGGGCCGGTGCGTTCCCAGAGCTCCTCGGTGCAGGTGGCTACACGGTCAATGATCCGGGCCTCTACCCGAATGGAACCCAGGACTTCTCGGCGCAGATCTCTGCCTACAAGTCAAACGGTGACGAGATCCTGACCGGTGTTCCGATTCCCCCGGACTTCACCAACTTCTGGAAGCAGGCCAAGCAGCAGGGCTTCAACCCGAAGATCGCCAGCGTGGGTAAGGCGCTCCTCTTCCCATCGTCCATCGAGGCATTGGGTGAACTCGGCCAAAACCTGTCCTCTGAGGTCTGGTGGACACCGAACTACCCGTTCAGTTCAAGCCTGACCGGTCAGTCGGCTGCCGAACTCGCGCAGGCCTACACCGATGCCACGGGCAAGCAGTGGACTCAGCCGATCGGCTTCTCGGAAGCCCTCTTTGAGGTCATGTCTGCAGCGGTGATCAAG
>JBJOIE010000031.1:0-7806 GCA_046047295.1 Actinomycetota bacterium
TCCGGAGTGAGTTCAAGAGTCTGTCACCCTTGACTCCGAGCCGGGATCAAAGTCATGAAGGGTTGCCATGTCGCAACTGACTCTGGCAACTCTTGGAGTTATCTGTGTGCTTGGTCTCGCCCGACCTGGTTGGACCATTGCAGTATTGATCGGATTGTTTGCCATTGAGCAGATGATTCAGGCAAACGTCGCGTTCTTCCGCACAAATCCAACCGCGGGCAATTTTCTTCTCGGAGGCGTCATTTTGGGAGGCACGCTCCTGTCTGTCCTGCGGCAGCCAGCAACGCTTCGGGTGTTTGCGGATTGGTCCTTGTCAGGATTTGCGATCATATTGCTCTGGTCAGCTACTTCGTTGTTTTGGACGCGGAACTACGAGTTTGGCTCGACGTTTGTCCGTTGGGGTGTGCCATATGCGATCGTCTATGTGGTGCTCGGTCCGTTGTTGACCTATGAGTCCAAGTCACTCCGTCGTGGTTTCGTCGCGGTCATGTGGCTGTGCATTCCCGTCACGGTCTTGTTGTTGGCGTCGGATGTCACCAGCGTTCGAGGTGGGCGACTAGCTGTGAAGGTGGATGTCGGCACTTTCACCAGCGTGCTTAATCTTGGCGAGTTCGGTGGCATCGTGATGATCGTGGCCGCCTTGATTCGCAAGGCAACGAGTCAATCGGTTGAGTTACCCCTGCGATTGGCCGCATTTGTAAGTGGCGCGGCACTCTGCGTCCTATCCGGTTCTCGGGGTCAGTTCGCGTTTAGCGTGTTGAGCATTCTGGCCTTTCTGCCATTTACGGGAAGCCGAGTTACGTTCCGCACCCTCCTGTTATCCACCGTCGGTGGGGTCTTTGTCATCATCCTGGCCTGGGTGGTCTTTACCTTTGCGTTGAGCGATACGGACCCCACACGCTGGACTGCAGACAAGATCCAAGGTGGCTTCATGGTTCGCTTGTTTAACGTCTTGGATCTCTTGGGGGCTTTCGCATCATCCCCCATCGCATGGATCATTGGTCTTGGGACGGGATCATTTGCGACCATCAGCACCAGCGGCGAACCGTATACACACAATATTCCGCTCGATGTACTGTGTGAACAAGGAATCCCAATGTTCATCCTGTATTCCGCGATTGCGTTGAGAACCATTCGGTCAATTCGGCAAGGCCTGAGCCAACGGGTTGGAGTTGCCGGCGAATCCCGAGCAGACCTGGCGATTTTGAGCGCGTTATCCATGTTCTACGGATTCATCATCCTGAAACAAGGGACATTGTGGAGTACGGGTGTGATTGCCGCGTTCTATTGGATCAGCGTGAATGCTTTGGTCGGCAACATGCGGGAATCTTCAGGCGAGTTCTCCGGGCCCGAGTCAACAGGGAGCAATCGGTGACCACAATGCTGCAAGGCTGGGCTTTCACCCTTGTCTTGTTTCCTATTCTGCTGAACGGGGGTCTGCAATCGGCAGAACTCCCAAGAGAGTCGGCCAGCATCTCAAGTGTGAGTCAAGGCAATGGGAACAACCTGACTCTACTGTTTGACTACATGCCGGACCCGAGCGCCCAAGTCTTAGCGACCGATGTCGGATCCTTGCCTTGGGGTTGTATCGGCCAAGACAAAGAGTCATACAAAACGGGGAAACTGGACGTACTGGCCATCATCAAAGAGGTCGAGCGCAGGTTCGGTCAATCGCCACCCAAGTGGATGCAACTCGACTGTGAGAGCCCCTTCTTCAAGAATCTGCTGTGCCCTCGAGACTCTGAGGAGTTCAGGGGTGCGATGCAGACAATGTTGGAAACCCTCAGGGCAATGAAAGCAAGGTTCCCGCAGTGTCAATGGTCGTTTTATGGCATTCCACAAGTTCCGTATTGGGTGAACAAGAAAGGCTGGGGAAGTCTGACCGACGCGGAGCGAATGGCTGAGTTGACTGAGGTGGCCGAGCGATACGCCCCCTTGGTAGACGAAATGGATTGGGTGAGCGTGAGCATCTACCAAATGTATGACCCAAAGATGGTTGTGCCGGGCTCTCGAACAAGCCTCCGTGGAACTCCCGAGAGCGTTCGGCATGATGGCCGCGTGTGGAGAGCAGCGGCGGTTGGATTGGCCAAGTTGATGGCTCGGGGGAAGCCGGTATTGCCGACCGTGTTCCCGTATTGGTCCCCATCGGGCATTGCGCCGTACTGCCGAGTCATTCCAGTCGAGGAATTCATCGCGGATCAGATCATGCCCGCCGTGAATGCTGGTGCAGATGGCTTTGCACTCTGGACAAATGCCGACTATCGAATCAGACTCGTTTCATCACCCGACCCAGAGGCCATGGCGCCGAAGCCAGAGCGAAACTTCAGTTTCCGAGAGTGGAGAGCCGCATTCACTGCCGACTACTTCAATGGTCAAGAACCAGCGGACTGGTCATCGATCGAAACAGTTCGCCAATTGAAGTCGAAGGTGTCACAGACGCTCCTGTCTGCCTTGCGAGCAATTCGAGCCATTCAGATATTGTCGCCTCGTCCACCCGCATCCGGGGTTGATGTCAGACGGTGACCTACCAGCACTGTGAGCAGAAGAGGCCGGAGAGCATTTGGCGCACGGGCCGCCAGCAACACTGCAATTCGTGGTGCGGCGAATCTGAGCATCACTACGAGCGTAGCGGTGTAGACGGTGGCAACAAGGACCAAGTCCAGTACCGAGAATAGAGCCGTCATGGGGGCATCAAGGTTCACGAAGGCCGCCGCGCCAGGCCACGCAAACTCGAAGAGGGTTGACACCCCAATGCCCAGTCCAGGCCCCAGACAGATCGACACAATGACATCTTGCAACGCAATTCCAAAGCGTTGAGTTACCCAAAGGAGTTGCAGGATGCCCGTGCAGGCCAGGGCAACTGACACGCCAGAAGACACCAGGAGTAACTGGTGTGTGTCGTAAGCCATCGCTGCCAAACTTCCGCCGATGATTGCGCCACCCAAGCAGGCGGCGCTCCGTACCAGCTCAAAGGCCGCGAATGCCTTAAATCGCTGAAGACCAATGAGCGGACCGGCCATGAGTTGGGATACGGTCGCAAATGACATTCCAATTGCTAGAACAAAGACGGGCGTGCTCAGATACGCCCACTTGCCTGACCAGACCAGTCGCTCAAGAGGTGGGAAAGCAGTGGCTACGGCCATCGTGAGCAAGGGAACCAGCAGCAGTGATAGTCGGAGCAGAGCGAGAATCTCAGACCGCTCCGCATCTCGGTCGCCGCGCACGGTGACAATGAGCGGAGCAAGTACACTTTGAAGTGATCCCGCCAACATCATGCCAGGCTGATTCGAAAGCTGATAGGCGAAGTAGAAGCCGCCCATGACGGACGTTGGGACGAACCAACTGAAAACGAAGAAACTGCTCTCTCCATGAAGGGTGATGAGTACGGATGCGGCGAGGGGCCACCACATCACTCTGGTCGCGCGACGGAGGCTGCCACCTGACGGCCAGTAGTCACGCAGCCCAAGTCCACCCGCCTTGCTACAGAGGATCAACTGCAGGCCAAAAGCGGCTGCGTACGGGACGGCCAACGCGAGCGCGCCACCTCCCAGTAGACCAAGGAGCAGGGTCAACAGAACGCGGGAAACTGAGATAACCGTATCGATCTTCGCGAGTATCGTAAAACGATGTTGGGCAGCAAGATTCCCGCGAGCCAGAATCGCGAATGGCTGGGTTGCTTGCGCAAACATGAGAACGTATAGGCACTGAACGACCGCGGGATCGCCGAGTGCCGCGTAGTAATCTCGAAGAATCGGCGTGAGCAGGAGAAGTGCAAAGGTGAGTGCTGAGCCCACCGTCGCTGCAACGAGTCCCCACCGATACGCGTCACGGATCCGCGCGCGATACTCGAGTCCACCGATTGAGAAGGCAAACAACGAGAACCCACCGGTGCGCATGACACCGGTCACACCGATCACGCCGAGTGAAATCGCGTAGGCGCCAAACTGGTCACTCGTCAAAAGAGTCCCGGCGATAACTTGAGACGCAAGTGATGCCGTGCGAGCAATGATGCTCGCAAGTGAGGTTGTTACGATCGCTCGAGTTCGACCACGCACCATTTCTCGTTTAGATCGTGGGAGGAGGCTTAGGACAGAACTAGGTCGACATGGGAATCGGGATCAGATTGCACCCGTAGCAGGCTATATGGTTGAAGAGACCATCGTATTTGCGTTCGCGTTGACATGCACGAAGCCAACAATGTGCGGATCGTGTAGCAAGTCCGGTTTCTGAGACAGGTTGATGTGGGGTATTCACGCAGCCTTCTCTGGGAGTTCACGCTGGTACTGGGCAGGGGTTCGGTGGCAGATCCGCCCAATGTCCCGAGTTGGTGGAAGCGGGCCCTGAATTCGCCCAATGCAGCGCACAGGCCTGCAACTGAGCCGAAGCGCCGCAGCTAGAGCACCTGCTCCTTCGGGGTGCGGATAGAGCGATCTACGCACCCGTTTCCCTCGGGCTAGCGGACGAAGGACGGACTCGACGCGATGTCGACCTCTAGAGGCCTTTGGTGGCCCAGATCGTCTCTCGAAGGCACTCCAAGGCCTCGAAGCGGTACCGCAGAGGGCGGAAGCCGTCCTCCAGGATCCCGAAGTTTTCGACATCACGCGTCGCAATCAAGTTGAAGCTCTTGAAGTTGTCGATCAAGAATGTTCGCGAATCGTCGGACGTCCACTTGTGCAGAACATAGATCGAATCGCTACGCCGAGCCTGGCGACCTCATCCGTGTAGGTGTAAACGGAGCGGGGGACCTCCATCATCGAGGCCCGCCATCTCGTGAGGTCCTCAGGCGTGATTTCTGCGATCCGCGAGGCCGCTGCGTGCGGTTCATCCTCGTTGATGCAGAGTCCTATGCCGAACCTTCGCACGTCCACTGAGTCACACGAGCCCTCGCGAGAGAGGAGTGGGCGAAAGAAGCAGCAGCTTTCGTAGAATCGGTTTGGCCGTGCCCAGCGGAGGTTCCAGTCGTGCGACCCCAGCGGCGGGTAGCACGCCCACACAAGATCGACCTGTGTATAAAGCCGTTCGAGATCCTGGGGCGACTTGTACTCGCCGAGATACCGCATGTTCGGGAACGCCTTCGCCTGCTCCTCTAGGTCTGAGGGCTCGATCGCTCGCCCTGCGATCACGAGTTCGACACGCTCTCTGTGGTTAGCGGCTAGATCGCGGAGCACATCCCAAGACCAAGGGCATCGAAGTAGGCCGAAATAGCCGATTCGCATGGGACGGTCGACCAAGGGAGTTCCATCCGGGGACGCGATCCGGGCGCTCACGGCGAGAGAGTCGACGAACCCCTTCTCCAACTTGTTCTCGAGTACCACCGCCGGCGTGTGGGCGCCGATCCAGGACTTGTAGTAAACGGAGTAAAATTTCTCAGCGGTGACGGCCAGTAGTGAGGCGTGACGGCAGACAAAGCGGTCGAGCATGCGCATCACAACGCCGTGCATACGAGGCGCGGTCTGTGCCTCGCGAATGTCACCAACCTCCATTGCGAGAGGCAGGGCACGTGGGAACGATGCGCAAATTGCAAGTAGCGCCGAGTCAAGGCCGGATGCATAGATGCAGTCCGAAGAGCAAATCTCCCGCCGTAGTGCGGGGATCGCGCGTAATAGCCGCCAGATCCGCCGTAGGAGTTTCCCATGCTCGATCGTGCCTAGGACGACGAGCTCGCACTTCGGGAGTCGACCCTTGTGATAGGGGCGCTCGAATGCAGCAGCACGGACCTCGAAGCCCGCCTGCTTGAGCATCTCGATCCGCTTCGCGTGCCGCGGCTGACCGAGCACGGGTAGTACAGCGAGCACTTTGAGCGGATGCTGGTTGGAATCGAACATCGGCGTCGACAGAAGTGGGTGCGATCGGAGAGGCATGGTTGGTCAAACGAGGAATTGTCGGCGAAGGACTCGTTTGGCCGCATCACGGGTGCCGAAGCGGAACATCGTGCTAAACACTTGGACGTCTCGCGGCATCGTGGCGAGCACTGCGTGAACTAGCCCTATGTCCGGATGGGCAGACGAGAAGGTAGTCATGACACTCAGGTCGCCACTCCAAGGGGCAGTCTGGACGATTGTGGAGTGGAAGAGTTGGCCGCGGTGACGCATGCTGTAGCAACCTCCCTTGAGGTTCCTGTGGACTTCGCGGCGCGCCTCGCGTTCGGGGGCAATTGATCGAACGAGACTCTGTTTGGTGATGTTGTCGATCGGGACGATGTCGGATCTGCATCCTCGCTCGGCCAGACTCGTCATGGCGTCGAAGGCAACAGTCCCCTACCGAGATGAAAATTGAAGGCATAACTAGGAGATCGTGCAGGAACACGTGAGAACATGATTGCTGCGTTGCCTCGGGATCGAGCTTTGCCAGCGCGTTGGGAGTCACACAGGTTGGGTCGGTAAGGACGCGGCGTCAGGGGGAAGGTCGGTTACAATCGGTAACGGTGCTGAGTTGGGCGGAGGGTCTTTACGGCGTCACGCCAGCCCCGGATGCTGCGAGCGAGTGAATCGATCGCCGCTTCAGGCGTATCGCGGGACGCTCGACCACGAACCAGGAAACTGCGGCAAGCACCAACGAAGCCAGCAACGCGACCACAACATAGACAAATTGGTGCATGTATCCATTGAACATCATCAGGTTGATCACCGGCATGTGATAAATGTAAAGGCCGTAGGAGATATCGTGGCGATTGAGCACTCTTTCGGCGAGACCAGGCACCGTGTAGGCCAGTGAAAAAATGGCGGCCGCGAGGGGCAGAAACAGAGCGGGGTGGATCTGGTTGCCGAGATTCCACCCCATGAAGCGTGAACCTGCCCATGCGGTGCCGACGAAGGCGGGCACCACGAGAAAGGCGCGGTTCGCGAGCGCCCTATGGAATACCTTGAAGTTTCGCTGCGCTAAGACACCTACGAGGAACATGTAAAACCATGGCGCGAAGGTCACCTTGATAAGTTTTACAGCGAGTTCGTCCGTTTGCGAGTGATTCAGCGACATAAAGACCTGATTCGTTGTTAGGAACACGGCGATGAGTGCCAACAGACCCAACGTTTCGGCGCGGCGGGTAGGCGTTCGCCAACGCAGCAGCGCGTAAAGCACCGGCACTAGGCAGTAGAATTGAATCTCGACGGTGATTGTCCACAGGCTGCCGTTCAGCACGCCCGAACCGAAACCCCGCATGAAACTTGGGTTGAAGAACTGCACAAAGGTGAGTTGGCCGATCACCCACATGATGAGGGTCCGCCCCGGGACCTGAACAGTTGTGAAGTAGCCCGACAGCCACACGCTCATCAACGCCAGTCCGGTGCAGGCATACAGCGCAGGAAAGATGCGGAGTGCACGATTACGGCTGTAGTCGAACAGGTGCGGGCTGTTTTCGAATGACTTACTGATCAGAAACCCACTCACAAAGAAAAATATTGGGACACCGGGCAGCACCTGCGTTGCGCCCCACCACCAGCCGGGCACCTCCAAATGGATTGCCGCGTGGTGCACAGCCACTTGCAGGGCAGCGAGCAGGCGGATGAGGTCGAAATTGTTTAGGCGAAACTGTTCATTCACGCTATTGAATCCAGCTGGGCCGGTTTGCGCTGACCGGAAAGCGATGGAATCCGCGCCCTTCCGATTAGATTAGCATCCTTCCCGCCTTGCTTTGCCTAGGACGTTCGTCGAGGACATTCCCTAGGGCGTCGACAGATTGACATGAAACAGATCCTTCAATCCTTGAAGACGGGCCAGACTGAGGTTGCCTGTGTGCCGTGCCCCAAACCTCGCCGCGGCCACCTTCTGATCCGCACCTCCCGCACGCTCGTCAGCGCCGGCACCGAG
>JBJOIE010000032.1:0-7023 GCA_046047295.1 Actinomycetota bacterium
GCCTTTTTCACCGGTGCCTTCTTCGGCTCGGTCTTGGTGGTGGCCTTCTTTGCGGCCGCCTTCTTGGCTGGGGTGGACTTCTGTGCACTCACGCGTGCATCACCTCCGGCAGCGGTGCTTCGCTGCGTCGTTGCTCGTGGAAGGCAAGGATCTGCAGTTCCACTGCAAGATCAACCTTGCGTACTTCAACGCCCTCGGGCACTGTGAGCACCACAGGAGCGAAGTTCAAAATGCTGCGAATTCCCGCAGCGGTGAGCCGATCACACACATCCTGTGCGGCCTCGGCTGGTGTAGCGATCACGCCGATGCTGGCGCCCTGAACGGTGATGAGATCGCGAAGTTCATTGATCGGGCGAACGCGCATGTCCTTGTCACCCACGTTGATGAATTCGCCCACCACATCGGGATGCGAATCGATGAGACCCACCACGCGGAAGCCACGGCTGGCAAAACCTCGATAAGACACGAGCGCACGGCCGAGGTTTCCCATTCCGACGATGACCACCCCCCAGGGCTGGGTGATGCCGAGTTCGCGGGCAATTTGGTAGCTAAGGAATTGAACGTCATAGCCCACGCCGCGGGTGCCATAGGAGCCGAGGTGGGAGAGGTCTTTGCGCAGCTTGGCCGAGGTCACTCCGCAGGCCGCAGCGAGCTCCTCGCTGCTCACGGTCCCTTTACCTTCTTCCAGGAACGCAGCAAGCACCCGGTGGTAGACGGGAAGCCGGGCCACGGTGGCTTCGGGAATGCCACGCGCGCCCATGCGGTCAGTGGGAAGTGGCACGGTGCTCCTGGGAGGTTCCTGCTGCGCGGCTATCCGCGCGAGAAGGCCAAAGATTAGGTGTTAGATAACGAATTCACAAAGTTATCCGGACGTAAACGTCCGATTATCGGAAGTTTGCCCCGCTGGGGTTCATGAACGACATCAGCGCAGGAGCGCTGCCCGTAGGCGCTCGGGATCAACCCGCCAGAAATCATGCTGGGCACCATCGACCAGGATCACCGGAATCTGCTCCCAGTATTGATCGGCTAGTGCGGGATCCTCGGTTATCGAGAGCACCTCGTAATCGGCCCCCACGTCCGCGCACACGCGCGACACGATCGCCTCGGCATCCGCGCATAAGTGGCAATCAGGTTTTCCAATGATCGTGACCCGAGCCATGGTGAGAGTGTGCCAGGTAGATAAAACCCGGGCGGGAGTCGGCGCACGCAATAGCCTTGACCGATGGACCAGCAGGTGGACGTCTTACGTGCCTACCGGCAGTCCGGCCGTGCTGCGGCTGATCGAGCGCCCGCGCAAACTGAAAACCACGGTGATGCAGCGGCATTCTTCGATGTTGATAACACGATCATGAAAGGCTCGAGCCTGTTCCACCTAGCGGTGGGCTTGGCTCGGCACAATTATTTCTCCGCCCGCCAGATTGCCGGCTTTGGCGTAAAGCAGTTGAAGTTCGTGCTCAGCGGATCCGAGGATCTCGAGGACATGGCAACAGCGATTTCCGCAGCTTTATCCTTCGTTGAAGGCAGAAGCGTGGACGAACTCGGCCAACTCGGTGACGTGATCTTCGATGAAATCATGGTCGACAAGTTGATTCCCGGAACACTTGCACTTGCTCAGGGTCACCTTGATGCGGGCCAGGAGGTGTGGCTGGTCACTGCAACTCCGGTGGAGTTGGCTTCGGTGATCGCGCGGCGCTTGGGTCTTACCGGTGCACTGGGCACCGTTGCAGAGGTAAAGGACGGGATCTATACCGGTCAATTGGTGGGATCCCCGCTGCATGGTTTAGCGAAAGCTGAGGCTGTGCGCGCACTCGCGGAACGCGAAAACCTCGATCTTGCCAAGTGCAGCGCCTACTCCGACTCCGCCAATGACATCCCCATGCTTTCGGCGGTAGGCACTGCCGTTGCCGTGAATCCTGATCCGGAATTGCGCCAACACGCAAAGAATGAAGGTTGGCAGATCCGCGATTTCCGCAGGCGTGCTCACATCAAGCCCTACCTGGCACCGGTTGCTGCCGGCTCTGCCGGCGTACTCGCAGGTCTCGCCGTGGGTTATGCCATGCGCGGCCGATCCCGCGCTTAGGCGAACATGTGCTGAGACAAATAATCCGTTAGCCGAATACCGAGTTACGCAGCGCAAGCAGTCGGTTGAGTGACTGGGCAATGGATTCGCGTACCTGATCTGTCATCTCAAAGAGCACCATTGGATCCTCGGCCGCTTCTGGTGGGTACCCATCCGTGGGAATGGGTGTGCCAAAGTGGATGAACCACTTGCTCGGCAGCGGAATGAGTCCTAGTGGGCCGAGCATCGGGAAGGTGGGAGTGATCGGGAAATAGGGAACTCCGAGGAGCCGCGCAAGCGGCGTGGCGTTGGCGATCATCGGATAGATCTCTTCGGCACCCACGATCGCGGTGGGAATAATAGGTACGCCCGTGCGTAATGCAGCAGCAACAAATCCACCGCGGCCGAAACGTTGGAGCTTGTATCGGTCTGAGAAGGACTTGCCTACTCCCTTGAAGCCCTCTGGCCACACACCAACGATCTCCCCGGAACGCAGCAATCGTTCTGCATCTGCGTTGCATGCAAGGGTGTGCCCAGCCTTGCGCGCGAGATCGGCAACCACCGGGATCTCAAAAACCAAATTGGCCGCCAACATGCGCAGATTCCGATGCGCCGGATGGTCGTCTTTCAGTGCAACCTGGGTCATCACCGCATCCATCGCGATAGTTCCGGAGTGATTGGCTACCACCAGAGCACCCGTTGCATCAGGAACATGCTCCAGTCCGGAGGTTTCTACTCGGAACCAATGCCGATAAAGCGGGCGCACCAACGGGAGCAACACCGTTTCAGTGAACTCCGGATCGAATCCGAAATCATCCACCGTGTAGTCCGCGGCCCAACGCGTTGCCGCAAACTCACGCAACACCTCGAGTTCTTCGGCAACCTCCGCCGCGGGCACGGACTCCACAACACGTAGTGCGGGCTGCGGCCCGGTATTGCCAATGAGGCGCGAAACCCCGGACACCGATTCCTTAGACACCGACCATCACTCTCCCCCGGGCAGTGCGAGCGAAGGATTCCAGGGCCTGGCGGCTAGTGAACGCTGGTCGGAAGCGCAGCACTGAACTTGCCAAACTCGTATCAAGCACTCTGCCATAGGTGAGGAATCGAATCTGTTCTGAGCTCAAGTCTGCGGCAGCCGTGACGTTGCGCAGCATTTCGAGCGCGAAGCGCGGCGTGGGTGCTGGAACCTTGCCCATGATGCGCACCGCCTGACTCACCGTGAGCACTCCATCACCAGCAATGTTGAAAGTTCCCGCAACATCGGAAAGTGCTGCCACCCGCACCGCATCAAGTGCATCGTTTTCGTGAACGAATTGCAGGCGGGCGTCAAACCCAGCAACCGTGGGCACCACGGGCAAACGGAAGTAAGCGGTCATACCGGTGCGCATTCCGGGGCCGATGATGTTGGCAAAGCGCAGGGTTACCACCCGCACATCAGGGCGGCGGCGCGCAAAGCTGCGCACGTAAGCCTCCACTTCGACGGCATCCTTAGCCCAGCCCGATCTGGGCTGATGCCGCGGCTCGGTGTCTTCGGTGAAAAGTGCTGGATCCTTAGGACCTGATCCATAAACCATCGAGGTGGACTTCACCACCAGGCTGCGCACGCTTTCGGCTCGCTGGCAGGCGGCGAGGAGTTGCATGGTGCCGATGACGTTGATGTCTTTCATTTCCATTCGCCCGCTCACCTGGCGAGGGGTGGAGATCACCCCCATGTGAAGGACGAGGTCAACGCCTTCGTCGTCCATCACCCTGGTGAGGACAGGATTTCTGATGTCAGCGCGAACGAAGCGGTAATTGACGCGGCGATTGGGGATCACCGCATCCACCCCGATCACTCGATCGATGCCCGGGTGATCAAGGAGCTGCTCGGCTAGGCGGCCGCCGAGGTACCGGGAAACACCAGTGACCATGGCTACTCGTCCCATGGAATCACCCCCCTGCCTCGCATCCGCTCGGGATGGGCGAGCGTGCGTTACTTCTTATTGCGGCGCTGGACTCGCGTGCGGCGCAGCAACTTGCGGTGCTTCTTCTTAGCCATCCGCTTACGCCGCTTCTTAATGACCGAGCCCATGAACCATCCCTAGATCAGCACGTAATCGTGCATGTACAAGTTTTCCTGTTGAGCAGGTGAAGGGGAAGTTTAGTGGATCGTGAATCGCGTGATTCGCGGGCCTAGGCGGTTTCGAAGTAGGACTCGCGGAGGTAGTCCGCAACCGCCTTTTCCGATACCCGGAAGGAGCGCCCCACCCGCACGGCCGGCAGCTCGCCATTGTGTACGAGGCGGTAGACGGTCATCTTGGAAACCCGCATTACAGCGGCAACCTCCGCAACGGTGAGGAACCGCACCTCGTTAAGCGGTGACTCCGCCATCTTCAACCTCCAGCTCGTGGCATCGCTCCTGCACCATGAGCGCCTTCCCCATGACCGATGCACCTGCGAAGGGAGAGACTAGTGGTAACCCTGGTGCTGATGGAACCCGAATAGGAAAACTCAGGTAGGACAAATGCAGTGGCACCTAGAACCACAGATCAGGTTCTGGATGCAGACCCCAGATGGGGAACACCGCCTCACGCGTTGCCAGCACCGCAGCATCAATCGGATCATCGTGATGGAAGCCCTGACCGAGGGGACGTGGCCACGGATCGGCACCATCGCTCATCCGAAGTGGTGCCACCTGCCCTAGACGATCCCGCACATACGCACGCCATTGCTCGGGAATCTCTGTTGCCGGTTCAATGGGCGCGCCCTGCGCCTCGGCGATGAGGTGACACCAGGCGCGCGGCACCACGTTCACCAGTGAGTAACCACCACCACCTACGGCAACCCAGTTACCTCCGGCGTAATCATGGGCCCAGCCATGGATGGCCGCAGCGGCCATCCGCTGGGCATCAACGGTGAGCGCCAGGTGCGCCAACGGATCCTCCAGATGGCTATCGGCACCGTGCTGGCTGATGATGAATTGCGGCGCATATGCCGCGAGGAGTTCGGGTACCACCGCGTGCAGGGCACGCAGCCATCCCTGATCGCCGGTACCCGCGGGTACCGCGATGTTGACCGCGGTTCCCGGCGCCTGGGGTCCACCGGTTTCGGTGGGCCACCCGGTTCCCGGGAAGAGGGTCTTGGGGCTCTCGTGAATCGAGATAGTGAGCACCCGAGGGTCATCCCAGAAGATTTCCTGCACGCCATCACCGTGGTGCACGTCAACATCTATGTAGGCGATGCGCTGCACCCCCTGCTCCAATAACCAGGCGATGGCCACCGCGATGTCGTTGTAAATGCAGAAGCCACCAGATCTATCCCGCATCGCGTGATGTAGGCCGCCGGCAACATTCACCCCGTGCGTGGCTTGACCGGAAAACACCTCCTTTGCCGCGGCGAGGGTGGCACCGGCAACTAACGCGGATGCATCGTGCATACCGGGGAACACCGGATCATCAGAGGTGCCGATACCGCGGGCAGGATTGAGCGCACGCGAATCAAGGCTCGCGGCTTTCACCGCAGCGATCAATTCCGAACTGTGCACCCGCAGAAGATCGGCGTCTGTTGCCGGAGGGAAATCGGTGAGCACCTGGCCACGGTCGAAGATGCCGAGATCGCGTGCGAGCCGAATCGTAAGTTCGGTGCGGATGGGAGCCAGTGGATGGCCTGGACCAAAGTCATAGCTCAGGAGCTCGTCATTCCACACCAATGTTGTGGCGCGGCAGCGAGCATCCTTCACTGAGCGAGTTCTTCAGAACGGGCAATATTTGCTGCAACCGCAGCATCCACGATGCCGGCGAGATCCGCGGCCTCGAAAACGGAAATCGCTGCAGCGGTGGTGCCACCCGGTGAGGTAACGCGTGCGCGCAGTTCATCAGCACCGAGATCACCCTGCGCATAGAGCGCAGCCGAACCGACGAGCAACTGCTTGACCAGGGCAACCGCGGTCTCAGCATCCATCCCGCGTGCAACTGCCGCTGTGATCAAGGTCTCCGCGAGCAGGAACACATACGCAGGTCCACTCCCGGAAATCGCAGTGAGCAGGTTTTGCTGCTCCTCCGGGATCACCACCACCAACCCCGCGGTGCCCATCAACATCTCTGCCCGATCCAGTGCTTGCGCAGAACAGGTGGGAGCAGCACTGATTCCCATCACACCCTCGCCGATTTGGGCCGGGGTATTGGGCATCACCCGCACGATGTTGACCTGGGGGCCACCAGCCTGCGCGATGTATTCGGTGAGTTGATCCGTTCGGATTCCCGCAGCGATGGACATGACGGTGGCTCCCGGGCGCAGGTGCGGCCCAACGGCGGCCAAGGTGCTTGGAAAATCCTGCGGCTTCACGGCCAGCAGGATGACGTCAGCATCGGATACGGCCTGAGGCGAATCGATGGCTACCACCCCGAGCTCATCGACCACGGCCCGCGCACGATCCGGGTCCTTCTCGAGCAGCAGGATTTCCGGGCGCGGCTCAAGGCGGGTGAATCCCTGCATCAGGGCTCGCCCCATAACACCGCCGCCGATGACTGCTATCTGCATGGCCTCACCTTCCCACGCGCGGGATCGCGGCGAGCATGGTGGAGGCAAATGCGCCCGACTGCTGGGCGAGGCCGCCCACGAGGCGGGTTACAAAATCCGGACCGAATGGAACGGAGACCCGGATACGATGACCACTGGCCATCAGCCTTTGCTGTTGGGTTTCACCGTGGCCGAGGTAGAAGGCGAATTCATAACTACCCACTGCACGCAACTGTCTATCGGCAATGGCCTCGATCATCTCGATGATGCGTGGATCGTGGGTAGCGAAACTTGGCAGGTGCCCATCAGCAATAAGTGCACGTACGCAGCGGATATAAGACTTATCCACCTCATGCCGGGAACTGAAGATCGCCCCCCCGGCTGGCTGATGTGCACCCTTCACCAAGCGCAGGCGACGATGTCCCTGCACACGGCAATCATTTTCTGTGCGGCGCAGGCACGCA
>JBJOIE010000033.1:0-2921 GCA_046047295.1 Actinomycetota bacterium
GCGGGAGTGGTGGCTGCTCGAAGATCCGCGATACTGGCCAATAATTCCTCGCGCGCGGCCGTCACCTCGGCCTGAAGATTGACCAGGCTGGTTTCGGACATATGTGCCTCCGCGGTGGTGGTGATCCGACGAATCTTGGTTGAGCCTACGCGGATGCCGAAGCGGGATCGAATCCGAAGGGTAATTCGAGGCGGTGCGCGCTCATCAATGTCGGATTCGCCATCAATTCCTGCGTTGGGCCATCCGCGGCAATGACCCCGCCATCGAGGATCACCGAGCGGGGGCACAGTTGCAGCGCATAGGGCAGATCATGGGTCACCATCAGCATCGTGATGTCCAAGGAGGTCAGGATCTCCGCAAGTTCTCGCCGGCTAGCCGGATCGAGGTTGCTGGAGGGTTCATCGAGTACCAGGATCTCCGGTTCCATCGCCAAGACCGTGGCGACGGCTACGCGGCGCCGCTGCCCGAAGGACAGATGATGCGGCGGCCGGTCACTGAACTCACTCATTCCCACCAGGTCCAAGGCCCAGCGCACCCTCTCCTCGAGTGCGTCACCGGTCAAACCCAGATTTGCTGGTCCGAACGCCACATCATCGTGCACGGTGGGCATAAAGAGTTGATCGTCAGGATCTTGAAAGACCACACCGACCCGGCGACGGATCTCGGGGTAGTTCTCCGGCGCCACATCAAGGCCGGCAACGCTGATGCTGCCCAGGCCGCCGGACAGGAGACCATTGAGGTGCAACACCAGCGTGGTTTTTCCCGCACCGTTAGGACCAAGCAGTGCAACCCGCTCACCTTTATCGATGGTGAGATTGACTCCATAGAGGGCCTGGTGCCCATCGGGATAGGCGAAGGCCACATCCTGCATGTGCAAACTCGGAGTCAACGGATACTCACCTCACACTCATCCACGCGGCTAGGGCGATGATCACGCCGACGATGGGCAGGACCATAGCGATGCGCCAATCAGCGGCCGAGGTTGTGCTAGGAATCAGCACGGGTAGCCGGCCGGTGTATCCACGGCTGAGCATGGCGAGGTGCACACGCTCACCCCGCTCATAAGAACGAATGAAGAGAGCGCCTGCGGAATGCGCAATGACCGGCCATGAACGCACACCCGTGGCACGGAAGCCGCGCGCATCACGGGCAATCTTCATGCGGTGCATTTCGTCACCCACCACGTGTACGTAACGCAACATGAAGGATGCAATCTGCACCAATAGCGGCGGAACACGCAAGCGTTCAAGTGCAGCGAGCAGATCACGTGCAGGTGTTGTGGCCGCGAGGAGGATGGACATCACCACACCCAGGGTGCCCTTAATCAGGATGTTCCACCCTGCAATGAGTCCCGGTTCAGAGAGCGATAAACCCGCCACCTCTATGCGCGGATCCGTTCCAAAGATGGGTAGGAGTACGGCAAAGATCACGAACGGCACTTCGACGATCATCCGCGGTGCAATCACCCGCAACGGAACCCGCGCCATCCAAGCGAGCATGGCAACCACTACGGCATAAACGCCAAATGCCCAAAACGCCTGGGCCGGGGTTGCCACAACTGCAAATAGGAAGAGAAGGAGGGCAACCAGCTTTACCTCGGGAGGAAGGCGATGAAGCAGGGAATGGCCATGAACGTAGAGCCGTTCACCCACATCATGGCCGTGGTGGTGAGTGCTAGGCACTCGTTGAGGCCTTTTTCCCCCTGCCCAACCAGTAGAACAAACCGAACGCAATAACGGCCATCACAACAACCCCGAGTACACCGGCGAGGCCCACCGATAGGCGCTCATCTTCCACCCCGGCAATTCCATAGTCCGCGGTAGGCAACCCAGCATTGGCGGAATCCGTTGCCGAATCAATGAATCCCGTGTCTTCGGCAACCTTCTCCAAACCATCGGGATTGGAATCGGCATAGAAACTCACAAACCCAGCGATGATCAAGGAGACCATCAGTCCAACGAAGATCACCGTCCATACGCTTTTGCGATTCATTTCACTTCACTTCCGCAGACTTGAGCACGGGCTTGGGAAGACGATCGCGCACACCGAAGACCAGATCCGGGCGCGCGAGGTAGACAGCGCTCACCACGAGCGCGGTGATGATGCCTTCCCCAAGACCAATGAGTAGGTGAACTCCCACCATCGCGCCAAGCATCGCGCCAAGATCGATCGCGCCGGATCCGCCGAGTGCGTATTCCGCTACAAAGGCAAGGGCTGCTGCTGGAACGGAGATGAAGGCGGCCAGGAATGCCCCGGCCATCACCGCCGGCCTGCTACCACCTGCCAGGCGGACCACCGCCCGGAAGACGAACCAGCCCACGATCGCGGTGACAAATGCCATGTTGATGATGTTGATGCCTAATGCCGTCAGGCCACCGTCAGCGAAGAGAAGTGCTTGGACGATCACCACAACGGTGACCGCCAGTGCACCGGCATAGGGCCCCACGAGGATGACGGCGAGCGCCCCACCCAGGAGGTGACCACTCGTGCCGGCGGCTACCGGAAAATTGATCATCTGGGTCGCGAAGATAAATACGGCTACCAGGCCCGCCATCGGCGCGGTGCGTTCATCGAGCTGATTACGCGCTCCCCGTAGGGCGATGACGATGCCGATCAAGGCGATAACCCAGGCCGCAGCGCTCACCGGGGCGTTGATGAAACCATCCGGGGCGTGCATGGCGGAGACGAATGTGGTTTCCACGTGCATGCCGGCGAGGCTAGCAGTAATGAATCGTGATTGCAATTGCAAATACTTTGCAGTAATCCCTCATTAGAGTGGGGACGTGCGCTTGGAACCTGGAGATAAGGCCCCTGCTTTCACCCTGCTCGATGCGCAGGGTGCCAAGGTATCGCTGGCATCTTTCAAGGGGGCCCGAGTAATTCTCTACGCCTACCCAGCGGCCATGACTCCAGGTTGCACC
>JBJOIE010000034.1:0-5282 GCA_046047295.1 Actinomycetota bacterium
CCTGACCGGTGATCGCCACCATCGGGACGGAATCCATATGAGCATCTGCAATGGGAGTGACTAGATTTGTTGCCCCTGGGCCACTCGTGGCCATGCACACACCCACACGTCCGGTAGCGGCTGCATAGCCCTCAGCAGCGTGACCGGCGGCTTGCTCGTGACGAACGAGGATGTGACGGACCTTGGTGGAATCCATGAGTGGGTCATAAGCAGGCAAAATCGCGCCGCCAGGAATGCCAAAGACTGCGTCTACGCCGGCCTCTTCCAGGGAACGGACAAGACTCTGCGCTCCGGTGATCTGCTCACCCATCTCCTCAACCCTCTCTTAGCCCGGGACCCTGTCTCGTAATGAAAAACCCTCCGACCCGGATGGGTAGCGGAGGGAGCGCGTGGTGACTTGCCGTCAGGCCACGCGCCTGCTTACTACGAGAATCCGAGCCATGGGCGGAGCCTAGCAAAGGTCCCGTTGGCTTCGGAAGGGATCCCCTGACATTCTTCCTGCAGCGACGACGATGACGAATGCCACGTGTCGCCGGGGAAATGACGTTAGGTGGCCAGCGACCGCGCTAGTCGCAGACCGCACCATGTGAGGCCGAACCCACCAACTTTGCATATTTGGCCAGCACACCCCGGCTATATCGCGGTGGCAATGGGGCGAAGGCCGCGCGCCGACTCGCCAGTTCATCCTCGTCCACAAGCAGGTCCAGGGTTCGAGCACCGAGGTCAATGCGGATTCGGTCACCCTCCTTGATCAACCCGATGGGTCCACCGTCTACCGCCTCGGGTGCCACGTGACCTACGCACAGGCCGGTGGTGCCGCCCGAGAACCGGCCGTCAGTAATGAGGAGAACGTCTTTGCCGAGACCGGCACCCTTAATTGCGCCGGTGATCATGAGCATCTCACGCATACCGGGTCCACCCTTGGGGCCCTCGTATCTAATAACCACTACATCACCGGCCTGAATGGTGCCGTCTTCCAGCGCCGCCATAGCCGCCTGCTCACGCTCAAAGACACGTGCGCTTCCTTCAAATACGTCCACGGGAACGCCAGCATTCTTCACAACGGCGCCTTCAGGGCAGAGTGACCCTTTCAGGATGGTGATTCCGCCGGTAGGCGCCAAGGCATCGCGCGATGCCTTCAAGATCGTGCCGTCCGGATCCGGCGGTGCTATGGACTCGAGGTTCTCCGCAACGGTCTTGCCGGTAACGGTCAGGCAATCGCCATTGAGCAGTCCAGCATCCAGGAGTGCGCGCATAATCACCGGAACACCACCCACGCGATCCACGTCACTCATCACGTACTTGCCGAACGGCTTCACATCCGCCAACAGTGGGACCTTAGAACCAATACGGTGGAAATCTTCCATCTCCAAATCAATATCTGCTTCGTGAGCAATAGCCAGGAGGTGCAGCACGGCATTAGTGGAACCACCAAAGGCCATGACTACAGCGATCGCATTGAGCAGGGAATCGCGAGTGATGATGTCTCGGGTAGTGATGCCCTGGCGAATCAACTCCACAACAGCCTCACCGGAACGACGCGCGAAGCCGTCCCTGCGCCGGTCTACAGCGGGCGGCGCAGCAGAACCAGGAAGCGACATCCCCATTGCCTCAGCGGCACTTGCCATGGTGTTGGCCGTATACATGCCGCCGCAGGCTCCCTCCCCGGGGCAAATAGCGCGCTCGATGGCATCCACGTCTTCGCGCGACATGAGTCCACGTGAACATGCGCCAACCGCTTCGAAGGCATCAATGATGGTCACGTCTTTCTCGGTGCCATCAGACAGTTTCACGTGTCCCGGAAGAATCGAACCCGCGTACACGAACACGCTTGCTACATCGATTCGGGCTGCCGCCATCAACATGCCCGGCAGGGACTTATCGCAGCCAGCGAAAGTGACCATGCCATCAAGCCGCTCAGCCTGCATGACCGCCTCCACCGAGTCTGCGATCACCTCACGGCTGACGAGTGAGAAGTGCATTCCCTCGTGCCCCATGGAAATTCCATCCGAGACCGAGATGGTGCCAAACTGCAGCGGAAAACCTCCCCCAGCGTGAACCCCCTCCTTGGCCGCGGTGGCAAGGCGATCCAAGGAGAGATTGCACGGGGTGATTTCGTTCCATGATGAGGCGATGGCGATCTGGGGCTTAGGAAAATCTTCGTCAGTCATGCCAACGGCGCGGAGCATGCCGCGTGCTGCTGCCCGCTCCAGACCATCGGTCACATCAGTGCTGCGTGGCTTCATGTTGCTAGAAGATGGAGTGGCCATGGGCCAAGACTAGTGGTTTAACGATGCTCCCCTGGGGAGACGATCACGTTCGCGAGGGGTTCGCCCGCTCGCCATCTCTTCACTTGGTCGATGATCAAGCGCCTCACCAATCGTGGGAATGCGTCACTGTCCCCACCAACGTGCGGGGTGATCAACACGTTGGGTGCGCTCCAGAGTGGGTGCCCAGTGGGCAAGGGTTCAGGATCCACCACATCGAGCGCGGCGGAAATTCGACCGGTATTCAGCTCGGCAACCAGTGCCTCGGTATTCACTACAGGGCCTCGCGCAACATTCACCAGAAGAGCGCCATCAGGGAGCTGGGCAAGGAAGTCCTTGCCCACCATTCCGATCGTCTCCTCGGTCAGGGGAACAGCAAGGACAACAACATCGGCCGAGGAAATTACCGAATTGATTTCAGACATAGCGATCACGCCAGGTCGCGTGGTGCGCCCTACCAAACTCACTCGCGAACCAAGGCCCTCCAGAAGCCCGGCAATACGCGCACCCACACCACCGGCACCCACGACCACCGCCGAGGATTCCTGGAGGGAGCGACCGCGCGTGTGGTTCCACGTGCCTGTGCCCATCGAACGGACTGCCGCATCAATCCCACGCCAGTGGGAAATGATCATGCCGATGGCAAGCTCGGCCGTGCTTTGCTCATGAACTCCCTTGGCGTTACACAGTGTGACGGTGCTAGGCACGTGCTGGATTGCGTAATCGAATCCGATGGTGAGTAACTGCATCACTTCCACATTGGGCATGCTGTGCGCCCACCATGCATTCGGATCTTCTAAATAGCCGGGAACGAAGAAGCCGACCTGATTCAACTCCTCGTCGCTAGGTGTAACGCCCGGATCGAAATCAATCTGCTCCCCCACGCCACTAACTTCCAGCCATCGAGGCACCAGAACGTGGCTGCCAGACATGTGCGCTTAGCCCTCGATACCTAAGTGCGCCAGTAGAAGCGCTCTGACCTTGGCGGCATCGGCTTGACCCTTAGTCGCCTTCATCACTGCGCCCACGATCGCACCCGCTGCCTGGACCTTTCCATCTTTGATCTTGGCAGCAACATCGGGTTGTTCGCTCAATGCCGCTTCGATCGCAGCCATGAGAGCTGAGTCATCGCTCACCACGGTCAGACCCCGCGCGGCGATGACTTGATCTGCGTCGCCCTCGCCGGCAAGAATGCCTTCGAATACCTGGCGCGCAAGTTTGTCCGTGAGTGCCCCTTGCGCGATGAGGGCTTCAACGCGGGCGATGTCTTGGACAGAAACGCCAAGTGCATCCAATCCACAACCGCGCTCATTCGCCGTGCGGGCGAGCTCGCCGGACCACCACTTCCGGGCTCCCTCCACGCTGACGCCAGCTGAGATGGTTTCCTCAATCAGGTCGAGAGCGTCTAGGTTGACGAGAACCTGCATATCGGCATCGTTGAGTTGCCAGGCCTCCCGCAACCTCGCCCGCCGCACCGAGGGTGCCTCCGGCAGTGACGCACGCAGTTGCTCCACCCATGCGCGATCCGGTGCAATGGGTACGAGATCAGGCTCCGGGAAGTAGCGGTAATCCTCCGCCTGCTCTTTTGAACGCCCAGATGTGGTGCGACCGGTGTCTTCATGAAAGTGGCGGGTTTCTTGAATGACACGCTCACCGGAAGAGAGAACGTACGCCTGACGCTCGATTTCAGAACGAACAGCACGTTCCACTGATCTGAGTGAATTCACGTTCTTGGTTTCGGTTCGGGTGCCCCACTCGGAGTCCGGCACGTGGAGCGAGACGTTGACATCGCAACGCAGTGAACCTTCCTCCATCTTGACATCGGATACACCCAAATTGCGCATGAGATCACGCAGTTCCGCAACATAGGCCCGTGCAACTAGAGGGGCCAGCTCACCGGTGCCACTGATTGGCTTCGTGACAATCTCGATCAGGGGAATTCCAGCCCGGTTGTAGTCCACGAGCGAGTAATCAGCACCGTGAATCCGGCCCGTAGCTCCCCCGGCATGGGTGAGCTTGCCCGTGTCTTCTTCCATATGCACTCGCTCAATTTCAACGCGGAACTCCCGAGGACCCTGCTCAGTTTCTACGGTCACATCGAGATAGCCATCCGTGCAGAGGGGTTCGTCGTACTGACTTACTTGGTAGTCCTTGGGCATATCCGGGTAAAAGTAATTCTTGCGCGCAAATCTGCACCACTCAGCGATGGAACAATTCAGCGCAAGCCCCATACGAATGGTGGATTCCACCGCAGTTCCATTGACCACAGGCAAGGAGCCCGGCAGGCCCAGGCACACAGGACACACCTGGGTGTTGGCCGCAGCACCGAAGTCAGTTGAACAGGAACAGAACATCTTTGATCGGGTGCTCAATTCCACGTGTGTCTCAAGACCGAGCACCGGAACGAAGCGTTCGAGTGCCGAATCGAATTCAATGAGCTGTTCACTCATAGTTCGGGAGCCTCCTGACAAAGGACGTGGCCCCACTTGTCCACAAGGGCCTGCTCAAGAGCACTACCCACCCGGTAGAGGCGATCATCCGCCATTGGTGGCGCCATGATTTGGATTCCCACGGGTAATCCGTCTTCGGGAGCAATTCCCGCAGGCAACGACATGGCGCAGTTGCCGGCAAGATTGACGGGAATGGTGGCAATGTCATTGAGATACATCGCCAGCGGATCATCAACCTTTTCACCGATACGGAATGCCGTGGTGGGCGCAGTGGGTGAAATAAGCACGTCCGCTTTCTCAAAGGCGGCAGAAAAATCCCTGGAAATCAATGTGCGAACTTTCTGGGCCTGACCGTAATAGGCATCGTAGTAACCACTTGACAGTGCGTAGGTACCCAACATGATGCGCCTCTTGACCTCCGCACCAAAGCCCGCTTCCCTGGTCATCGACATGACCTTCTCCACCGAATGCTCACCATCATCACCCACACGCAGCCCGTAGCGCATACCGTCAAAACGCGCGAGATTGCTTGATGCCTCCGAAGGCAAAATGAGGTAGTAGGCGC
>JBJOIE010000035.1:0-4779 GCA_046047295.1 Actinomycetota bacterium
GCGTTCACCAAGATGGACGCAGTTCTCGGGTAGTGCATCGTGGAGCTGTTCGGGGAGCGCTCGCATTCCTCGGGCCGGAAGTGAAGGCGTTCCGCGTAGGAAACTGCGCAGGACCACATCAAGGAAGTAACGGGAAGTGCTCAGTTCCGGCTCAAGGAAGACACCAGCAAGGAAGGGCTGTAGCACACGCTCATAGAGGCGCTCATCCACACCACTGCCGCGCAGCGCAGCAGATGAAGGCATGTCAATCCTCTGACTGAGTTCGGCAGCCGTGTCAGATGTGGTGCCCCAGGCGTATCGAGCGAATCGCGCCTTGGCTAAGGGGGAGCCCGTTTCGAAGGAAATATCACTCGGCAGCCAACTCAGGTGACTGAGTGGATCACCGAGTCGGGTACGGCCATCGGGGAGTGCAACTTCAATTCCGCGCGTGAGGGGAGCAAGCTCCAGTGCCTCGTTATCCAGCACGCGACGTGCCTCCGGGTACGCCGGGTTATAGAGCTGGAAGCCGTGATCGAGGAGATAACCATCCACCTCATCTGTCTTGACCCTGCCACCAACGCGAGAGTCCGCTTCGAGCACATGGACCTCAACTCCGTGAATAGAGAGTTGGCGGGCGGCGGCCAAACCGGCGAGTCCGGCACCGATGATCACAACCTCTGCCGTGCGGGCACTCACGGTTGATCCTCGCGCGTAGTGATGATCATGTGCCGCTGAGAGCCGCGCGAATGGCATCGGTGATCGTGGGGTCTAGCCACGTGAAGCCGTGTGCCTCTAGTTCGCGGGGGAGGACCCGGGCGCTGCCCAGGATTTCGGTGGAGAATTCACCCAGCGCGGCCTTCAGGGCAAATGCGGGAACGGAGAAAAGGGTAGGGCGTTTCAGCACTTCACCCATGGCTCGAGTGATTTCAGCATTTGTGGCCGGGTTCGGTGCAACGAGATTCACCCGTCCTGTGATCGCGTTATTACTGGCCAGGAATTCAAGTGCGCGCACTTCATCGCGAAGTGAAATCCACGACCAATACTGCTGGCCATTTCCCATCCGGCCACCGATGCCTAGTTTGAAAAGAGGGAACATGCGTGCCCAGGCCCCACCATGTTCAGCAACAACTAATCCGGTGCGTGCCCATGCAACTCGGATGCCAGCTGCCGCAGCGGGCTCGGCCGCAGCTTCCCAGGCCCGAACCACATCTGGCAGAAATCCCACTCCAGCGGGTGAGGACTCATCTACTTCACGGCTGCCGGTCTCGCCATAGAAACCAATCGCTGAGCCCGAAATGAAGACGGAGGGCTTCGGGTCAAGTTCGAGCATCGCCTTCACGATCGTGTGGGTGCCATCTACCCGTGAGTTCAAGATCTCGAGTTTGTATTCGTCGGTCCAACGGTGATCACCCACACCGGCACCGGCAAGGTGAACAACCACATCGGTGCCCGCAAGGCCGATGAGGTCAACGGTTCCCGTTGCCGGATCCCAACTGACTTCATCGGGTGCACTGGCTGCACGGCGCACGAGTCGGACGACGGCGTGCCCCTGATTCCTGAGCGAGGCAACCAGTGCACTGCCGATGAGACCGGACGCGCCAGTAACCGCGTATTTCATTACGCCTCCAACTACTAGAGGCCGAGTTCAGCCTCGAATTCGGCAGCTTCCAAACGTGCCTTGACGGCGCTAAGGAAGCGAGCGGCATCTGCGCCATCGATCAATCGGTGGTCATAAGAAAGCGCGAGATACACCATCGACCGAATAGCGATGACATCTTGGCCGCTCTCGTCATGCACCACAACTGGACGCTTCACCACGGCACCAGTGCCGAGGATTGCTACCTGGGGAAGGTTCACGATGGGGGTGTCAAAAAGTGCACCTCGGCTGCCCGTATTCGTCACGGTGAAGGTCCCACCGGAGAGTTCATCTGGGGAGACCTTGTTGATACGTGTTCGATCTGCAAGATCGGCGATGCGCCGTGCGATTCCCGCGATGCTGAGGTCACCGGCATTTCGGATAACGGGCACGAGGAGGCCGCGGTCGGTGTCAACCGCTATGCCCAAATTCTCCTCGGCGTGATAGGTCACCGTTCCTGCTGCGACATCGATCGACGCATTGAGCTGGGGGAATTGCTTCAAACTTTCGACGGCTGCCTTGCAGAAGAACGGTAGGAAACTGAGCTTCACGCCCTCACGTGATTCGAAATCACGCTTGACGCGATTACGAAGAGTGGCAATGCGAGTCACGTCAACTTCCACAACGGTGGTGAGTTGGGCGGAGGTCTGCAGCGATTCCACCATGCGCTCGGCAATCACCGCGCGCAGCCGCGACATCTTCTCGGTGCGCCCACGTAATTCACTGGCGGCGACCTGCGGCACTTGAGCCGCCGACTGTGCCGGTGCGGGGGATGTGGGAGCTGCGGCTGCCGCAGGTGATGCAGGTGCAGGCGTAGGGGTGACTTGGCCCGCAGCGGCGAGTACATCGGACTTCCGGATGCGTCCCCCAACGCCGGTACCAGTCACCGTGGCGAGGTCAACGCCGTGTGAAGCGGCAAGGCGCCGAACGAGTGGCGTGACATACGCGTCTGCATTCGCGGCGGATTCGGTCGCGGCCGGTGTTGGTGCAGGGGTCGGCGGTGCAGCTGGAGCGGGAGTGGGACTTGGAGTTGGGGCCGTGGCTGGTGGGGTTGCGGGCGCAGGAGTTGTAGGCGCCGCACTCGTTGTGGCGCTGGCGATACGTCCTAGTTCAGATCCGACGGGCACCGTGGAGTCCTCAGCGGCGGTGATGGCTACGAGCACGCCACTAGTGGGTGCTGGGATTTCGGTGTCCACCTTGTCGGTGGAAACCTCGAGTAATGGTTCATCCGCTTGTACGGAATCGCCAACGGCTTTCAACCAACGAGTGATAGTGCCTTCTGTCACGCTCTCGCCGAGTGCAGGCAGGACTATGGCGGTTTCGGATCCCGATTCGGTGGCAGGTGGAGCGGCCGGAGCTATCGGTTCAACCGGCGCGGCCGGAATTGCCGCGGCCGGCGCCGGCGCAGCTGCAACGGGAGCTTCACTGGGTGCCGAATCCGCTGCACCTATGACGCACAGCGCGCCGCCTACTTCAACTACGGAGTCCTCTTCTGCCGAGATAGAGAGGAGCACTCCACTTGCTGGAGCGGGAATTTCGGTATCAACCTTGTCAGTCGACACCTCGAGCAGTGGCTCATCGGCCGTGATGGTGTCTCCGACGGACTTGAGCCATCGCGTAACGGTGCCTTCCGTGACGCTCTCACCGAGGGCTGGCATCGTGACCGTGACCGACATGTGCAGTGCTCCTTTGTTGGTTTCTATGCGTGCGCGTGAAGGGGTTTGCCCGCCAGCGCGAGGTGTGCCTCACCCATTGCTTCGTTTTGGGTGGGATGCGCGTGAATCAAAGACGCCACATCTTCTGGATGCGCTTCCCAGTTCACGATCAGTTGAGCTTCACCGATTTGTTCGCCAACTCGCGAACCGACCATGTGTATTCCTACAACGGGTCCATCCTTGAGTTGTACGAGTTTGATGAAACCTGTGGTGCCGAGAATCTGGCTCTTGCCATTCCCGCCGAGGTTGTATTCGTAAGAGGTGACGGCATCGGCCCCATGCTGGGCCTTCGCTTCGGCTTCGGTGAGACCCACACTTGCCACTTCTGGCTCGCAGTAGGTAACTCGTGGGATATTCACATCGGCGATGACGACCGGGTTTAATCCGGCAATCTCCTCCGCAACGAAGATGCCGTGCTGGAAACCGCGATGCGCCAATTGCAGGCCGGGAGTTATGTCGCCCACGGCGAATATTCCTGGGACGTTGGTACGCAGGCGATCGTCCACTAGCACCCACCCGCGTTCCATTGCAATGCCCTGTTCCTCATAGCCCATGTTGGCGGTATTCGGTCCGCGGCCAACGGCCACGAGGAGGAGATCGGCGGTCAGCGTGGTGCCGTCTTCGAGGGTGACGGTAACTCCGTTGGCGTCTTGGGTGGCCGAGGCAAATCGCACGCCGAGGGAGAAGTTGATTCCGCGCTTGCGGTAAGCACGCTCAAGTGCTTTCGAGCACGCCTCATCCTCATTGGGCACCAGGTGCGGCAGACCTTCAACGATGGTGACGTCGGCGCCGAATGACTTCCAGACACTGGCGAACTCCACGCCAATCACTCCGCCGCCGAGCACGATCACGCTCGCGGGAACGTAATCGAGGTTGAGCGCTTGATCGGAGGTCATGATGCGCCCACCGATGTCAAGACCCGGGAGGCTCTTGGCGTAGGAGCCGGTGGCAAGGACGACATTCGTTCCCGTGTATTTCTCGCCGTTGACTTCCACGGTATTTGGCGACACCAGGCGCCCAACGCCTTCAACGAAGGTGACGTTGCGGCTCTTCACCAAGCCTTGGAGGCCTTTATAGAGGCGACCCACCACACCGTCTCGGTATTCATTTACCTTTGGCATGTCGATGCCGCCCAGGGTGGCATTGACGCCGAAGGCTTCAGATTCCCGAGCCGAGTCAGCAACCTCAGCGGCATGGAGGAGTGCCTTTGTGGGAATGCATCCACGGTGAAGGCAGGTGCCACCGAGCTTGTCCTTATCGATGAGGATCACGCTCATGCCCAATTCAGCGGCGCGTAACGCACACGCGTAGCCGCCACTGCCTCCGCCGAGAATTACCAGGTCTTCTTGGGGCACGATCTTCCTCCTCATTGACGAGCGCTCATGACTAACGCTCAGGCAAGGATCATCCTTCCACCGCCGTCCCGGCCGCCATGCGCCGGGCAACCTC
>JBJOIE010000036.1:0-5009 GCA_046047295.1 Actinomycetota bacterium
CCTTCGTTCTGCATGTCTTTGATCACTCCGAATTGTTCATCGCGGGGAACCTGGGGATCGATGCGGTGGAGCTGCCACAGATCGATGCGTTCCACATTGAGTCGGCGCAGACTCATGAGCACGCATTGGCGCAGATACTCCGGGCGTCCAACGATCTCCCAACGATCAGGACCATGCCGGGTGAAGCCGCCCTTGGTAGCGATGATCACGTGCATATACGGATGCAGCGCCTCGCGAATCAGGTCCTCGCTGACGAAGGGGCCATAGGAATCGGCGGTATCGATGAAATCGACTCCCAATTCCACGGCGCGGCGCAGCACCGCAATCGCTTGGTCCTCATCCGCCGGATCTCCCCAAATGCCTGGACCGGTGATGCGCATAGCGCCGAAACCCAACCGCCGGACGGTGAGTGGATCACCAGAGTTTGCTCCGAGAGTGAACGTGCCCGATTGCTCAATGACTGTGCTCATGCTGAGATCGTAGGGGTTCAGATTCCCTTGGGTCGAAGGTAGCGCTGCGCGAGAGCACCAACCCAGTCGAATGCCAATGCCAGGAGCGCAACCAATACCGCTCCCACGAAAATCGCGGTTGGGCGATTCAACTTAAGACCTGCGTTGATGGTCTCACCGAGGCCACCGCCACCGATGAGGAACGCGAGTGCGGCCATACCAACATTGATAACCACCGCCGTGCGAATTCCAGCAACGATCACCGGCACCGCCAAAGGCAATTCAATGGAACGCAGGCGCTGTAGACCCGTCATGCCCATCCCTTTACCCGCCTCGATAGTGGATACATCTACTTGTTCAAGTCCCACGATCGTGTTGCGCAGCACAGGTAGCAGGGCAAAAGTGGCCAGGGCGATGATGACCGTGAGACCACCTTGTCCCAGCCACACGAAGAACAGAACGATCAAGCCATATGCCGGAACGGCTTGCCCCAGGCCCAAGACGCTGACGAGGTTGTCCTTGACCGCAGGTGCCCCCTCGCGAGTGACCAGGATCCCCAGGGGAACGGCGATTGCGATCACGAGGACCGTGGACCATGCCGCCAACCACAGCTGCTGCCCCGCCTGGCGTGCCAACTGATCAGGCTCGAGGATTCGTGCCGTTGTTTCATCAAAGTCCGAATACACCCAGACAACGGTGAGCAGTACGGCAAGCAACACGGCCAAGACGGGCGTGACGATGAGATCAAGTTGGGCAGCCTGCCAACGCCGAGTGGGCAAGTGCTCCTCATCGGCAGCGACAACCGCAATTGCGGTGCTCATCCGTGGCCGTTCTGTGTGTGTACTAGCAATTGAGCCAAACTCTCAATCGTGCAGCCGCCCACATAGTGGCCACGCCCATCTACAACAACAGCCATACCCGCCGAGGTCTGCAGCATTGCTGAAAGGGCATCTTGCAACGTGTCTTCGGGCTGGAGCTGAACGGTGATCGGGCGGCCCGCCTTGTCGAGAGCGGATGATCGGTTAAGTGCGCGCTCATCGAGCCAACGAACAGGATGATCATTGCGGTCCAAGAGAACCGCGGTGGTGGTGTTCGCTTCTGCCATATGCATGAGCGCGGTATCGCGTTGAAAGGGTTCCTTCAGCGTGACAAGCGGTGAGAGTTCGATGTCTTTGACTCGTCGAAGCGTCAACGTCTTGAGGATGGCACCACTGCCGAGGAAGTTCTCCACAAACTCATCGGCCGGATCGGTCAGGATCACTTCGGGCTTGTCCAATTGAGCAATCTCTGACTGATCGCGAAGAATCGCGATTCTGTCACCCATCTTGACGGCTTCATCTATGTCATGGGTGACAAAGACAATTGTCTTCTTCAATTCACTTTGCAGGCGGAGGAATTCGTTCTGCAATCTGTCACGAGTGATCGGATCAATTGCACCAAATGGTTCATCCATGAGCAGGACGTCTGGATCGGCACCGAGCGCTCGGGCCACTCCCACCCTTTGGGCCTGCCCTCCGGAGAGCTCCTTGGGATAGCGATCTCGGTAAATCGACGGTTCCATACCCACCAGGTGAAGAAGCTCATCCACGCGTTCATTGATGCGCTGCTTGGGCCAATTCAACAGTCTCGGAACCGTTGCAACGTTCTGGGCAATTGTGCGATGTGGGAAGAGACCCACCTGCTGGATCACGTAGCCAATCCGACGCCGCAATTCATTCGGATCACTTGAGGTGACGTCTTCACCCTCATAAATGATGTGGCCAGATGTGGGCTCAATCATTCGGTTTATCAGCCGCAGTGTTGTGCTCTTGCCACACCCACTTGGTCCCACCAACACCAGGATTTCCCCCCGGTTGACTTCAAGGCACAGATCGCGAACCGCAGGCTCCTTCACGCCGGGGTACTGCTTCGTCACGTGCTTTAGTTCAATGAGTACGTCAGTCATAACTACCTCACTGGTGAGACGGTTGGGTATTGGCCGGACTGGTGAACTTGCCCACTGCACGTAGGCCGAAGTCGATTGCGAATGCGAGCGCAAGGGACAGCAGCACGCCCGTCCAGATCGCTTCGAGGGAGTTAGGCAGTGGCAAGCGGGCAAGGCCCGACTTGATGAAGTCACCCAAACCACCACCGGCCACGAGGGTTGCAATCGCCGAGATGCCCACCGTGAGAAGTGCGGCGACCCGAATCCCCGCGAGGATCACCGGCCATGCCAGTGGTAACTGCACATGGAAAAGAATTTGAGTTCTCGTCATCCCCATGCCTCGAGCCGATTCGATCACGCTGGGATCAACCGCATCGAGACCCGTGGTCGTGTTACGAAGAATGGGAAGCAGGGCATACAGAAATAGCGCAATAAAGGATGGTGTGAAGCCCAGCCCCACGATCGGAATGAAAATCGTAAACAAGGCAAGGGAGGGAATTGTCAGGAAGACAGATGCGATCGCAAGACTCAATTCTTTTGCAAAAGGCTTACTACGAGTCAGGACACCAACTGCAATCGCAACAACTGCCGCGGAAACCGTGACAGTAACCACGTAGGTCAGCGTCTCCACCAACGTGGCAAGGACGAGGTCCCATCGCGTGGAGAGGTACCCCCACCAGTTTGTTATTCCATCCATGACGTACCGCCATGGGTGGGTGCGGTAGGACTACCGCACCCACCACCATGACTATCCGGCGATGATGCCCTGTTCGACGAGGAACTCGCGAGCCACAGCAGCAGGCTCTTGACCCTCAGCCGACACCTTTGCGTTGAGCTCGGCCATCTTTTCGTTATTCAACGGAGCCAAGATGGCATCGGTAATGCCACTGAATGCCTCAGGAGCTTGATCGTAGGTGTCTTTGCGGAAGGTTGCAGAGACGTTGTAAACGATGTTGACGCCCGGATCTTCTACCAGGGTGAGTCCGAGTGCCGGGATCCGCCCGTCTGTGGTGAAGATTTCACCGAACGTGCAGTTATCCGCAGCCGTCTCGGTGTAGATCACACCGGTGTCGAGAATGTTCTTCTGGCCGTCCGGCAAAGTGATTCCGGTGGCGTTCTCCGTCAGGATCAGGCCGTCGGGGCGATCGGGGAATTCTGATTCCATACACACGGTGGCATCCGGGTTATCCCGTACGTATTCCATCATCGTTTGAAGGCTAAAAGCACCGCCATTAGCCTCAGTAGCCGCGGGGCTAGAAGCAAAGCCGTATGTGTTGTTAAACGGTGATTGACCCACCCACACGATGTTGTTCTCTGCGAGATCCTTTTCGCGAACACCGGTGGTCAACTCATCCGAATTGAAGCTGGGATCCTCGAGGCCGAGGTGAACCGTCCAACCGGTGCCGTTGTATTCCATATATACGTCGATTTCACCGGACTCCAAGGCCGAGCGAGCCACGCTCGTGCCGCCGAGATTCACCTTGTCCGTGACGTTGGCTCCAGCGGCTTCGAATGCCTGGACCATCATCTGTCCCAGGATCAACTGCTCGTCGAAGTCCTTGGAACCTACGGACACGTCAATGCCATTGAGGTCGTATTGGGCGGCGAGGGCTTCCCCGCCAGCGGCCGAATCAGTTGCGCTGTCACCGCTCGAGCAGGCTGCGAGAGTCATCGCGACCGTAGCTGACAGCGCCAATGCGCCAGTTATTGCACTTGTGCGTCGAAAGACACCCACGTCTTGTTTCTCCTTCATTCTTAGGGGCAGGGTTGCTTTCGACCGTAGTTGTGCGCAGCACGTGCACTTCGCGCCCTTAGAGGAAAGGTCACGAAGGAAAGGCCAGTTGTGATGAGATTGCGACATTCAGGACGTTGCTGTGACAACGTTTGCGCCGGTTAGCACTCCCTCCCTCTTGTGTGCTAACGACCTGATGTCGCACATTTGTCCGAATCACATGGGTGTGACCAGTTCAGGAGGTGTGAGTGAGCAACATCGAGATTTCCGCGTTCCATACGCGTGAGAACACCTTGGCCGGATTCCTCCTCTCCGGCCGTTGGCCGGTATCGACCAGGGAGTGGTCTCAATTCCTGGCTGTTGCCGTTCAGATCGCCGCGCGACCGGGCTACTTACCAACCACGGCTGTCTTCCACGCCGATGGATCGCTACCGGATGATCCAGCCGAAGACGTAGTGGGCCTGGTTCGACTCAGTGGTCCCGTTCTCGGACCAGGGGCACCCGAACCCGGTGCCTTGTGCGATCCGCAACCAACGGCACTCGTTGTCTTGCACCCACCATCGGAAACGATCCCATCCAATCCGGAGAACCTGGGTGCTGCATCGGGTGCCGTACTACTTCCCGGTGTTCCCCACCTCGGCCTGGAGCACCGTGCTGCATG
Organism: Actinomycetota bacterium; assembly: GCA_046047295.1. GTDB lineage: Bacteria > Actinomycetota > Actinomycetes > S36-B12 > S36-B12 > VGCC01. The sequence goes on from JBJOIE010000036.1 coordinate 4,767, forward strand.
GGTAGAGGCAGAAGCCGATGGCACGGTCACCAAATTGCTCAGTCGGGTGGGCATCGATCCGCATGAGGACCCCGATATCGCCGTACTGGCGACGCTCTGCGCTGCGTAGCGCAGGGAATATATGCGCGCTGCGTAGCGCAGGGAATATATGCGCGCTGCGTAGCGCAGGGAATATATGCGCGCTGCGTAGCGCAGGGAATATATGCGCGCTGCGTAGCGCAGGGAATATATGCGCGCTGCGTA
>JBJOIE010000037.1:0-7830 GCA_046047295.1 Actinomycetota bacterium
TAGACATGCCGATTGAGGAGGCACTCGACTTCTTTGAATCGGTTCCCGCCATCGCGCGTCACTTACGGACCTTGGTCGAGGTAGGCCTGGGCTACGTGCGCATGGGTCAGTCGGCTCCCACACTCTCTGGTGGTGAGGCGCAAAGGGTCAAACTCGCAGCTGAATTACAGAAACGATCAACGGGACGGACTGTTTACGTTCTTGATGAGCCCACCACCGGGCTGCACTTTGAAGATATTCGCAAGCTCTTGGGCGTTTTGCACACGCTAGTTGACAAGGGTAACACGGTCATCGTCATCGAACACAATCTCGATGTGATCAAGACGGCAGATTGGTTGATTGACATGGGACCCGAGGGTGGTTCCGGCGGAGGAACCGTGGTGGCCGAAGGTACGCCTGAACAGGTTGCGGCTATGCGGGGAAGCCACACGGGGACGTTCCTGGCACCGTTGCTGTCCGTTTCCGCGCCTCCTGCAAAAAGGCGTAAAGCGTGATCGAATATGAACCAACGGACAGGGGAGGAATAGACATGGACATCAACACACTCGTAAACCGCAGGCGAGTACTTGCTGCGGGTGGGGTCGTTGCCGCGGCGGGCGTGTTAACGGCGTGTTCATCTGGCGGAGACGGCATGACGGGTGAACCTGTTGAAAGCCCAACAGCGAATGGGCAGGATTCCGGCGGGGTGGCAGCCGCTGGCGCCCTCGTTGCGGTCGCGGATGTGCCTCTAGGCGGTGGCGTGGTGATAGCTGATCCACCGATCGTGGTGGTGCAGCCCACTGAAGGTGCGATTTTGGGATACACCGCGATCTGTCCGCATCAGGGCTGCCTCGTCTCCGAAGTGGTGGATAACGAGATTCTGTGCCCGTGTCACGGCTCGCTCTTCTCGGCACAGGATGGTTCGGTGATCGCTGGACCAGCACAGCAGGGATTGGCCTCTGCTGACGTGCAAATCGATGGCGATTCCGTGGTCCTTGGCTGAACTTGAGCGATCCATCCACGTATCGGCCTGAGCCTGGATCCATCCCCACTGATCCCGGCGTCTATCGATTCAGAGATGGCTACGGCGGCGTTATCTATGTGGGAAAGGCCAAGAATCTACGCGCTCGACTAGGTTCGTATTTCCAGGATTTCACTGCACTGCACCCGCGGACCCAGGCGATGGTTATGGCTGCGGACTCAGTGGACTGGGTGACGGTTGGCACCGAGGTTGAGGCCCTCACTCTGGAATACACCTGGATCAAGGAATACGACCCTCGGTTCAATGTTCGCTATCGCGACGACAAGTCCTATCCGTACTTGTCCGTGAGTGTGGGTGAAGCTTTCCCGCGCGTGGCAATAGTGCGTGAGGCTAAACGCTCTGGTGTTCGTTACTTCGGACCATACGCGCACGCATGGGCAATTCGCGAAACCCTTGATCAACTCACCAAGGTCTTTCCAGTGCGGAGTTGCCGAGATGGAGTTTTTGCGCGAGCTGTACAGCAAGGGCGCCCATGCCTACTGGGATACATCGACAGATGCGCGGCACCGTGCGTGGGCAAAGTGACAGAAGCTGACTATCGGCAGATCGTGAACGATCTCTGCGCATTCTTGGGCGGCTCAACCCAGAAGTACATTCGTGAGCTTCAGATTGCGATGAAGCAGGCTGCTTCCGAGGAACGATATGAAGATGCGGCCAAACTTCGAGATCAGCTTGGTGCCCTTGATCGAGTCTTGGAACGCAATGCGGTGGCCCTCGCCGACGCAACGGATGCTGACTTCATAGCGGCTGTTGATGATCCACTGCATGTTGGTGTAGAGGTTTTTCACGTGCGCGCAGGTCGCGTTGTTGGTGAACGCAGCTTCATCGTTGAGAGGGCTGAAGATCTTGAGTTGGACGGGTACGTGCAGCGCATCCTGCAACGGCTCTACGGCGGGGGATTAGCCGGCGATCAGTCAGGAGTGCCCAAGGAGATTCTGGTCAACGAACTTCCCAGTGATGTTGAGACTGTTTGTGAATGGCTGGGGAATTTACGCTCGGGACCGGTGCATCTTCATGTACCTAAGCGCGGTGACAAAGCGCAATTGATGGAGACCGCCACTGGCAATGCCAGCCAGGCACTGGATCGGCACAAACTCAAACGCTCGTCTGACATCACGGCTCGGAGTGCGGCTCTTGCTCAGCTACAGGAAGATCTCGGGCTGTCGGAACCACCATTCCGCATTGAGTGCATAGACATCTCAACCCTGCAGGGCACAGACACGGTGGCTTCCGTTGTGGTTTTCGAAGACGCACTCCCGGTGAAGAATCAGTATCGAACCTACAAGGTCAAAACCGAGGGAGCTGACGATCTGACCGCGGTTCGAGAGATTGTGGAGCGCAGATTTGCGCCGAGGGAGGACGGGGAGAGCGAGCCACGCCACAGATATCCCACATCGCTGTTGGTAATTGATGGTGCCGCGGGACAGGTTCGAGCAGCGGAGGAAGCGTTGGCTGCAGTCGGCCGCTCGGACCTACCCGTCATCGGCTTAGCCAAGAGGCTGGAAGAGGTATGGACATCTGAGGATCCAGAACCCGTGATTCTCTCGCGAACGAGTGAAGGCCTGTTTCTCCTTCAGCGCATACGTGATGAGGCTCATCGGGTAGCTATCTCGTTCCATCGGAAACGGCGATCACAGCGAAGTCGAGGAAGTGTGTTGGATTCCATCCCTGGCCTTGGGCCCGCTCGGGCGAAGGCCCTGCTCAAGCGATTTGGCTCCGTAAAAGCGATCGCCGAAGCCACTCTGGGCGAGCTCACCGAAGTGCCTGGGATAGGCCCGGTCCTCGCGAAGACCATTCAGAACACGCTAGCGTCCAACCATGGCCCAGACTCCTGAGGTGGAAAGCCACTCCATCAATGTGGTTATCGTCACCGGCATGTCCGGGGCAGGCCGAACGACCGCAGCCCGCGCTCTTGAGGATTTGGGTTGGTTCGTTGTGGACAATATTCCGCCGTCGTTACTGGCTCCCGCAATTGAGTTAGCGCGCACGTCTCCGGATGTGCATCGCATCGCCGTAGTTGTTGATGCGCGTGGTGGCTCTTTCTTTCGACAACTCAATGCGGGTATTGAGCAGATTCCCACCGAGGGAATCTCTCAAACACTGGTCTTCCTGGAGGCCAGTGATGAAGCACTCGTGCGCCGGTTCGAGAGTTCACGCCGACCGCATCCATTACAAAAGGGCATGCGCATTCTCGATGGTCTGCAGCGCGAACGCGAAGTTCTAGGGGAGTTGCGTGCGAATGCAGATCTGGTCATTGACACCACTAACTTGAACGTTCACGATCTGCGTCGAAGGATTGAAGCGGCATTCAGCGCTGATGATCTGCCGTTACTTCGGCTGAACATCATGAGTTTTGGCTTTAAGTACGGCATTCCGGTGGATGCGGACATGGTGTTCGATGCTCGTTTCCTGCCTAATCCCTACTGGAATGAGGACTTGCGACCCCTGACGGGCCAGGACGCTTCGGTGGCGAATGTTGTGCTCAATGAAGAGGGAGCGGGTGAATTCATCGACCACCTGGTGGGATTACTCACCACCGTGCGTGACGGCTACCTTCGGGAAGGCAAGCGGTTCGGAACCGTCGCAATTGGTTGCACCGGAGGAAAACACCGCAGTGTGGCGATCACCGAAGCTGTGATCGGTGCGTTGGAAGAGCGCGGAATTGATGCCGTCCCTGTTCACCGAGACCTTGGTCGCGAGTGAGCCGGCGCTCACTTGACGCCCGGGCACCACTAGAAGGGGGCCCGGCCGTAGTTGCTTTAGGAGGTGGTCACGGGCTCGCCGCTAGCCTGCAAGCGCTTCGGAGGGTCACCAATCGGCTCACGGCGGTGGTGACCGTGGCCGACGATGGTGGATCAAGTGGTCGGTTGCGTGCTGAGTTTGGCGTGCTGCCACCAGGTGATCTACGCATGGCACTCGCTGCGCTGTGCGGTGACGATACCTGGGGACGCACGTGGGAGCGCGTTATCCAACACAGATTTGCTGGCGATGGAGATCTCGGCGGTCATTCGCTAGGAAATATGTTGATCACTGCCCTGTGGCAAAACACGTCGGATCCTGTTGAAGGACTTGATTGGGTTGCCGCACTGCTAGAAGCGCAGGGGCGAGTGCTGCCGTGCTCAATCACGCCGTTGGACATCATTGCGGACATCCAGGGGGATGACCCCAGCGCGCCAAACGATGTCCGTTCAGTTCGAGGGCAGGTAGCGGTAGCCTCTACCACCGGCAAAGTCTTGCGCATCGGTCTTGAGCCCGCTGACGCTCCGGCGTGTGCTGAGGCGATCTCCGCCGTAGAGACCGCAGACGCGATCGTTCTTGGACCTGGTTCATGGTTCACATCATTGATGCCTCACCTCTTGCTGAGCGATCTTCACGATGCAATCGTGAATTCAGCCGCGAAGCGAATTCTCATTCTCAATCTTGATCCCCAACGTGGGGAAACCTCACGCTTCAGTGCGCACGCGCACGTAGAAGTTCTCCACGAGATGTTCCCCGAGGTGAACTTCGATGTCGTGGTGGCAGATCCCATGCACGTGGAGGATCGGCACGCGCTAGAGCGCGCGTGCGCGCTCATGGGAGCTCAGCTCCTACTCGCTGATGTTGGCTCACCCGGGGTACGAGGCCAGCATGACCCACAGCGCCTCGCTGTGGTGTTCGATAGCCTCCTAGGCTTGCGCGCGTGACGAAAGGAGGTGGGTGCCCATGGCGATGACCGCAGCGGTGAAAGACGAACTCAGCCGCGTTGAACTGTCAAAGACGTGCTGCCGCAAAGCTGAGGTTTCCACAATCTTGCGCTTTGCCAGCGGGCTCCACATCGTTGCCGGCAAGATCGTGATCGAGGCCGACGTTGATGCCGGTGCCACCGCGCGGCGACTCCGCAAAGACATCTTCGAAATCTACGGTCACGATGCCGACGTGACCATGGTGCAAGGCAGCGGCATTCGTAAGGGCACGCATTACCTCGTGCGGGTGGTGGATGGCGGTGAGGCGCTGGCAAAGCAGACTGGCTTGGTAGATGGGTCTGGGCGTCCTGTCCGTGGCCTACCCCCAGCAATCGTTGCCGGAGCCCTATGTGACTGTGAATCTGCCTGGCGGGGGGCCTTCCTGGCCCACGGATCATTGACCGAGCCCGGCCGCTCAAGCTCACTCGAGGTCACTGCACCGGGCCCTGAGGCAGCCCTTGCACTCGTGGGTGCGGCGCGGCGTTTAGGTATTACCGCGAAATCCCGTGAGGTCCGAGGAGTCGATCGAGTGGTGATCCGCGACGGCGATGCCATTTCGGCACTGCTGACCAGGCTCGGCGCCCATGAATCGGTTCTGGCCTGGGAGGAACGTCGAATGCGCCGCGAGGTGCGCGCTACGGCTAATCGGCTGGCGAATTTCGACGACGCCAACCTGCGCCGTTCAGCACGGGCGGCCGTTGCCGCCGGTGCCCGGGTCCAGCGTGCCCTGGAAATCCTCGGCGACGAAGTTCCCGATCACTTGGTGGCTGCGGGGCGATTACGCATTGAGCACCAGCAGGCATCCCTTGAAGACCTGGGGGCATTGGCTGATCCACCGATGACCAAAGACGCCATCGCAGGGCGAATCAGGCGTCTACTGGCCCTAGCTGACAAGCGTGCCGCAGAACTCGGTATCCCGGATACGGAGAGCGCCCTGGGTCCACACCTTGATCTTCCCGAGGTCTGACGCGCGACCCATAAGGGCGATTCACTAGGATGTAAGCGTTTAGCCGCGACGGGTGCGCACGGGCGCAGCGGCGGTTTCGCAGGTGAAACGTGAGTAAACGCCCTGCAGAGGTGAGTGAGGAGCACAGCGGTGGCCATCAAGGTGGGAATCAATGGGTTTGGTCGTATCGGCCGGAACTTCTTCAGGGCGCTTCTTGCAAGCGGCGCGGACGTGGAGATCGTGGGCATAAACGATCTCACGGATACGAAGACCCTTGCTCACTTGCTCAAGTACGACTCGGTGCTAGGCCGTATCGGCGTGCCGGTGGAAGCCGCGGACGGTGCCATCGTGGTCAACGGCACCAGCATTCCGGTGTTCGCTGAGCGTGATCCCGCTGACTTGCCCTGGGGCAAGGTGGGCGCAGACATCGTCATTGAGTCCACGGGCATCTTCACGGACGCGGATTCCGCGCGAAAGCACGTGACGGCTGGCGCCAAGAAGGTGATTATTTCGGCACCGGCTAAGGGTGAAGACATCACGATCGTCATGGGTGTCAACGATCAGGACTATGACCCCGCTAAGGACGTCATCATCTCGAATGCGTCCTGCACCACAAACTGCCTTGCTCCAATGGCCAAGGCGATTGACGACGCATTCGGCATCGAACGTGGCTTGATGACCACAATCCACGCGTACACAAATGACCAGCGCATCCTGGACTTCCCGCACTCAGACCTTCGCCGGGCCCGTGCTGCAGCCCTGAACATGATCCCCACGAGCACTGGTGCAGCAAAGGCGATCGGGCTCGTTCTTCCGCACCTCAAGGGCAAACTGGACGGCTATGCCATGCGCGTGCCTACCCCCACCGGTTCTGCCACCGACCTCACGGTTGAGCTAAAGAAGGCCGCATCCAAGGAAGAGATCAATGCGGTGGTGAAGGCTGCGGCCGAGGGCCCCATGAAGGGTATCTTGGTGTACACCGAGGATCCCATCGTCAGCACCGATATCGTCACGGATCCGGCCTCGTGCATCTTTGACGCCTCACTGACCAATGCAAACGGCAACATGGTCAAAGTTTTGGGCTGGTATGACAATGAGTGGGGCTACAGCAACCGACTCGTTGATCTCGTTGGCCTTGTTGGCTCGAAACTCTAAACCGCCAGCTTGATGCATACCCTCGACGACCTAAACGTTGCTGGTAAGACGGTTCTCCTTCGCGTTGACTTCAACGTCCCCCTGGCAGATGATGCTGGCGAACGTGTCATCACTGATGATGGCCGTATCAAGGCTGCACTGCCCACGATCGAAGCACTACGTTCGGCAGGTGCGAAAATCGTCTGTGTTGCACACCTTGGTCGACCCAAGGGTGAAGTCAAAGCAGAACTGAGTTTGGCGCCGGTGGCTACTCGTCTAGGGCAATTACTGGATTCGAGCGTGGCCCTTGTTGATCTCGACCGTGCGCCAGCAGCGGTGGCCGAATTGGGCAGCGGCCAGGTTCTCCTCCTGGAAAATATCCGCTTCGATCCTCGCGAAACCAGTAAGGATGCCGCGGAACGTGGAACTCTGGCGGGCGAACTCGCTTCCCTGGCGGATGTATTCGTCTCGGATGGGTTTGGCGTCGTTCATCGCGAACAGGCGAGCGTTACCGATACCGCTCGGCTGCTTCCAAGTGCTGCTGGACGATTGGTGTCTCGGGAGTCTGAAGTTTTCCGCGCCATCCTCGACGAGCCGGTTCGGCCATTTGTGGTCATCCTGGGCGGATCAAAGGTTAGTGACAAACTCGGGGTGATTGGCAATCTGATTTCACGGGTTGACAGATTACTCATCGGTGGGGGAATGGCGTACACCTTCCTGGCGGCCAAGGGGCTCTCGGTTGGTGATTCGCTTCTTGAGGCAGATCAGGTCCCAGAAGTCCAAGGTTTCATGGAGCAAGCAGCCGAGCGAGGCGTGGAACTGGTGCTGCCAGTGGACTTCGTTGTGGCGGATTCCTTCGCACCAGATGCTGCAACCAAGATCGTTCCCGCGGATTCGATCCCTGAAGGTTGGCAAGGACTTGATATCGGGCCAGAGACGCGTGTGCTGTTTGCCGAAAAAATTTCAGACGCAGGGACAGTTGTGTGGAATGGACCGGTAGGGGTATT
>JBJOIE010000038.1:0-2549 GCA_046047295.1 Actinomycetota bacterium
GCGCGCTGTAACCCGGGTGCTGATCATGTGACAACTGGATCAGCCCAGCGGTGGATTTAGCAACGAGGTCATCACCCGTGTCATGCACCGCATCGGCGGAAACAGCAGATACCGCACGAGCCGTATGCCGCTTGCGTTCACCCGCAGCCGTATGCGGATCCGCACCGTGCTTGGCACGTCGGTTTGGCTTGGGTGCACTCGCTGGCGCAGTCTTCTTCGTCGCCACGGTTAACGCCCGTGCTTGCGATCAGCGAATGCGTTCGCCATCCACGGCGAGGGGTCGTCGTAGTTGGCACCGTGGGTGAGGTGCATATACACGCTCACCAACTCATCAATAGTGCCCTCGGAAACGTCCACCGTGGTCCACGGCATCACGATGTCTGGCCGCACCACCGGCGGTGACTGAATCGGAAAGATCTCCACTGCTGCTCCTCGCGCGTCTAGAACGCGGAAGTCCAGCTGCGTACTTCACCGAGGGTGACCGGCATCATGTCGGAGACATCCACGGTGAAGCGGTAGACCTTGCGCGCGCGGCGGGTGTTGTCCGGATCGAAGAATTTCAACTTCACATCCCACGCGTCGGCATCCGCGCGTGCGAACGGTGACGGCTCGGTGGCAACGTCTTCGAGTTGCATGCCCGAACCCAGTGCCTCGGAGAAGACCGTGGCGGCTTGGAATGCATTCGTTGCAGCGAAGTTCAGTGCGCGATCACTGGAGAGCACGCCGAGGTTGCGCAGGTCGTAGTAGACCTTGTCGAGGAAGGTGCGCAGGTTCGCCGCGATCGTGGCTGCATCGGCGGTAGCACCGGCCTTACCTGACACTGCATTGGCGGCCTGCTCCACCAGTGCGTTGGTCTTCCAACCGTAAGCACCGCGTGGATTTTCCAACTGCAACACGGGTACGTGCTGACCGGAGAAGAGGCGAACGGTGCGCCCCGTCAACCGACCAGGAATAGATACGCGTTGGATGTGATCGGGATCGCCCTCGGCGAGCACCTCACCAGCCAGCATCTCGGTGAGAAGCTCATAAAGGTTGGCACCGAAGGCACCTGTGGGTTCGAGTGCGTAGATGGGAGTGAGCTCGATGTTGAGCGTCCAAATCAGCGCGCGGCCTTCGTACGGGTGGGTGCCCAAGTACGCAACGAGCTGGCGGGCGTCGTAAGGATTCGGCGGAACCACGTTGCCGTCGATCTCCACCGGCGGCATGAGCTGCTTGAAGGAGTCGCGGCGGGCTTCGGTACCGAAGTCATAGGAGATGTTGCCGAGGGCGTAGACCAGACCATCAGCATCAGGAGCATCCGCCATGGCTGGCTCCACGGCCGAAGGAGCCACGGCACCTCCCACCAAGCCTGCACCCGAAGCCGGATGGCCACCACAGCTGCACGATGGCGCAGCCTCAGAGATTTCCGTTACAGCGCTTGAGTCAGACATGGCAGCCATTGCTCCTTCTACATTGAGTCGGCCCACAAGAAGCTTCTTGCAAACCTCAGGGGTGTTTATATCGCAGGGTGACGCTGTTAGTAAGAGGAAGTCCCGAATATGACCTCCCCGTAGCTCAGGGTTCATTGACGACACCAGCGCGGCAACACCAGCCACCAACGGCGTGGCAAAGGACGTACCGCTCATTCGCGCCAATCCCCCGCCGGGGACAGCGACGAGGATGTCTTCCCCCGGGGCGGTGATTCCGTTGCAGGTGTAGCCCGATCCGTAGTTGCTGAAGTCCATCGGCATGCCGTGGGCATCCACGGCGCCCACGGCTAGCGCGGTGGAAGAAGCCGCGGGCACGTGCAGGCACTCGCAGCCGTCATTGCCGGCAGCGGCCACCAGGAGCACCCCAGCCTCCGCGCATCGGGCCACCGCGGCGTCGAGCCATTGATCCGGCACCCCGGTGTCTGAGTACTGGCCGCCGGAGAAGTTGATGATGTCCGCGCCTTCCTTGATCGCGATCTCGATGGCCCGGGCGATCTCGAGTTGGGGCGCCTTTCCGGTGGAGATGTCATAGACCGGGACCACCAGGCCTCGGGCCCGTGGGGCGATGCCTTCCACCGCGCTGCCGGGCTGACCAAAGATGATGGAGGCCACCATGGTGCCGTGCTCGGCCATCTTGTTGCCCTCACGTGCCGGCCATCGGGTAGCCCCATCAGCCATCCGCAGATCCGCCCCGGCAAGCACCGGATGATCAAGATCCACCGGCCCATCAATCACGGCGATGGTGATGCCTTCGCCCCCACGCGCGAGGTTGCGAAGCGCCATCAGTCCGGGGAGCAAATCAAGGTTGTGGTCGGGATCCACATGAACAGCATCAGCGCCCGCTGGCATCACATCAACGCGTGGCACGGGGGTAACCGTAGTGACGCATGCTTCCCACCACCAGGGGTGCCAAAACATTCATGCCGAAGTCCTTGCACTTATCGCCGAAATGGCACAGACTCCACTCAGTACTGACATGACGCAGAACACATTCCAATGAGGAGAAGGCATGCCACAGAACATCACTGCCCCCGGCAGCACCGGCTCAGTTGATCGTCTTGCCCTGGGCGTGAGCGCACC
>JBJOIE010000039.1:0-10669 GCA_046047295.1 Actinomycetota bacterium
TCCGAGGCCGTGCCCACTTGCTGACGTGCACCGCGCTCGAGGAGTTCGATCATCGGATCACCGGCAATTTCATCGGCGAAGCGCGTACACCGTGCACAGGACACACAGCGCTCGCGATCCAGCAGGATCTGCGCACTGATGTTGATGGGCTTCTCAAATGTGCGCTTCTCATCTGCGAAGCGTGCCTGCGGCCGACCAACGGACATCGCCTGGTTTTGCAGTGGGCACTCCCCACCCTTATCGCACACCGGGCAATCCAAGGGGTGATTGAGGAGGAGGAACTCCATCACTCCTTCTTGTGCTAAGCGCGCAACCTCTGAGGACTGCTGGGTCTTGATCACCATGCCATCCGAAACCACCTGCGCACATGCGGGCTGAGGCTTCGGCATGCCTTCCACCTCAATGAGGCAGGCGCGGCAGGCGGCTACCGGCTCAAGCAGTGGGTGATCGCAAAAGCGAGGGATTTCGATACCGAGCATCTCTGCAGCACGGATCACCAAGGTGCCCTTCGGCACTCCAATGGCAACACCATCAATGATCACCGTGACAGCGGGATCGGGAACGCTCACCTGCGCACCAGTATTCGCCGTAATGGTCATCGCGCTACCGCCCCAGTGAATACATAGGAAGCAACCGGATCAAAAACCTCATCAACAGGTGTGGTGGTGGCTGCTTCGAACTCGGCTCGGAAATACTTCAGTGCTGCCGGGTATGGAGTGCTCGCTGCATCCCCGAGTGCGCAGAACGAGCGCCCAGCAATCTGATTGCACGCGTCCACGAGCACCTCAAGTTCGGAATTGCTGCCATGGCCATGCTCGAACTTCTCGAGCATCCCGGTGATCCAGTACGTGCCCTCCCGGCACGGGGTGCACTTACCGCAGGATTCGTGCTTGTAGAACTCGAGCCAACGGGTAACCGCCTTCACCACACTGACCGTGTTATCGAAGATCATCGGCGTGCCCGTACCGAGCATGGTGCCGGCTTCAGCCATCGCTTCATAGGTCAGTGGCGTGTCCAAGTGATCCGCGGTGAGCATGGGTACCGATGAGCCACCGGGCAGCCAAAACTTAACTTCACCACCATTGCGCACACCGCCCGCATAATCGAGGAGCTCGCGCATGGTGATGCCCAGCGGGGCTTCAAAGATTCCTGGGTTGTTCACGTGACCAGATACCGCCCACACCTTGAAGCCCGGTGATTTCTCCGTGCCAAATTGGCGGAACCAATCCACACCGCGCCCGATGATGTAGGGCACGTTCGCGATGGTTTCCACGTTATTGATCACGGTGGGTGAGGCATAGAGCCCGGCAACCGCGGGGAACGGTGGCTTGAGCCGCGGCTGACCGCGGAAACCTTCAAGGGAATCCAGAAGCGCAGTCTCTTCACCGCATATATAGGCGCCAGCCCCCGCATGCACCACAACGTCAATATCGAAGCCACTACCAAGAACATTGGTGCCGATGTAGCCCGCGGCCTTGGCTTGCTCCACGGCATTGGCCACCTTGCGGATGGCGTTGGGGACTTCACCACGGATATAGATGAAGGCGTGATTGGCGCGGATGGCGTAGCTGGCAATAATCACGCCTTCGACCAACGCGTGCGGATTGGCCATCATGATCGGGATGTCTTTGCAGGCACCGGGCTCAGACTCATCAGCATTGACCACGAGGTAATGCGGTTTGCCGTCATTTTGTGGAACGAAAGACCATTTCATGCCGGTGGGGAAGCCTGCACCGCCACGGCCACGCAGGCCTGAATCCTTAACTTGATTGATGATGGCATCAGGATCTTGCTTGAGAGCAGATTCGAGTGCGCGGTAGCCACCGAAGCGCTTGTATCCCTCGAGGGTGTAGAGATCCGGTGCATCCCAGTGCTCGGTGATGACGGGGGTGAGGCCTGAAGTAATCACTGCGCTCCCCCATTGCCGGTGGGCGCTGACATCCCGCGTTCCTTTGCAATGGTCAAGCCCGCAAGCATTTTGGCGTCAACGGAGGGTGCATCGGCCAAGCCATCAAGTGGGAAGGCCAAGGTGTGCTCAGTGGCATCGAAATCACGAATTTGCGGGCCGCGGGTGGACTGCACTGGTTCGCCCTTGCGCAGCTTCTCGATCACGTCGCGGGCCGAGCTCGGCGTGACATCGTCCATGAATTCCCAGTCCACCGTCATTACCGGAGCGTGGGTACATGCAGCCTGGCATTCAATGCGCTCAAGGAAGAACTCGCCATCCGCAGTGGTTTCATTGTGACCGGCACCGAGATCACTGCTGAGGGCATCCCACACGGCGTCCCCACCGAGGAGACCACACATCGTGTTCGTGCACACGCCGATGTGGTGCTTACCTACCGGGCGGCGCTTGTACATCGTGTAAAAGGTGGCAACCGCGGTGACTTCCGCCGGAGTGATCCCGAGCACTTCAGCGCAGGTATTGATGCCATCAACACTGACTTCATTCTCTTCACTCTGCACCAGGTGCAGCATGGGGAGGAGTGCGGAGCGAGCCGAGGGATAACGATCGGCAAGCTCGCGCATTTTGATTCGCGTGGAATCGGAAATAGTCATTTTCGTCCTTACCTGTCCACGCCACCCATGACCGGATCGATGCTCGCTACTGCGGCGATGACATCAGGAACCATGCTGCCTTCACACATCACAGACGTTGCCTGCAAGTTGTTAAACGAGGGATCACGGAAGTGCACGCGGTAGGGCCGAGTGCCGCCGCTGCTCACCACGTGTGCACCGAGTTCGCCGCGTGGTGATTCGACAGCCACATAGGCCTGGCCGGCAGGAACGCTGAAGCCCTCGGTGACGAGTTTGAAGTGGTGAATGAGCGCTTCCATGGACTCAGACATGATTTCGCGGATGTGATCGAGGGAGTTACCTTGACCATCGGAACCGATAGCAAGCTGCGCAGGCCACGCAATCTTCTTGTCCTCAACCATCACCGGACCAGGCTTGAGGCGATCGAGGCACTGCTCCACGATTTTGATGGACTCTTGCATCTCGGCCAACCGAATGAGGAACCTGCCGTAGGCATCGCAGGTATCTGCGGTGGGAACGTTGAACTCATAGGTTTCATAACCGCAGTACGGCTGGGATTTGCGCAGATCATGGGGCAGCCCGGTGGCCTTGAGAATGGGACCGGTGATACCCAGGGCCATGCATCCTTCAAGATCGAGGTAACCCACACCAACGGTGCGGCCCATCCAAATGGTGTTATCGACCAACAAATCCGCTGTGTCTTTGAGTCGCTTGCGTAGCACCGGCAACATGTCGCGGATGGCCTGCTCTCCATTAGGTGGAAGATCCTGTGCAACACCACCCGGACGGAAGTAAGCGCTGTTCATCCGCAGACCTGTGACGAGTTCGAATATCTCCAGGATGAGTTCGCGCTCCCGGAAACCGAAGGTCATGGCCGTGAGTGCACCTAGTTCCATGCCCCCGGTTGCCAGGGCCACAAGATGGGAGGAGATGCGATTGAGCTCCATCATCATTACCCGGATGACATTTGCCCGCTCAGGGATCTGATCCGTGATGCCCAGCAATTTCTCAACCGCAAGGCAGTAGGCAGCCTCATTGAAGAACGGCGTGAGGTAATCCATCCGCGTGACGAAGGTGACGCCCTGAACGAAGGAGCGGTACTCCATGTTCTTTTCAATACCGGTGTGCAGATAGCCGATGCCACAGCGCGCATCGGTGACCGTTTCACCATCAAGTTCGAGGATCAGGCGAAGCACACCATGGGTGGAAGGGTGCTGCGGGCCCATGTTGACCACGATGCGCTCGGTTTCGGCATCAACATCAATGGTGTCCCAATCGCCACCGGAGACGGTGTAGACGGTGCCTTCAGTAGTTTCATAGGAATCCGCATAGGCATCATCTGCGCCTAGCTCATCCTGCGAAGTGAATGAGATACCAGCCATCAGTTATATGCCCTCCGCTTATCCGGGGGTGGCGTGGTTGCACCCTTGTATTCCACCGGAATTCCGCCGAGCGGGTAGTCCTTACGCTGCGGGTGACCTACCCAATCGTCGGGCATTTCAATGCGCGTGAGATGTGGGTGACCATCGAAAATGATGCCGAAGAAATCCCACGTTTCGCGCTCATGCCAATCATTCGACGGATACAGAGCCACGATGCTCGGAATATGCGGATCGCTATCGGGTGCGGTCACTTCCACTCGAAGCCGGCGATTATGCGTGACGCTGAGGAAGGGATAGACAGCGTGGAGTTCGCGCCCTTCATCAAGGGGGTAATGCACACCATTAACGCCCATGCACATCTCGAAGCGCAGGCCCGGCTCATCACGAAGAGTTCTGGCGAATTCCACTAAGTGCTCACGAGCCACGAAGAAGGTGATCTCATCGCGATCGATGACCACCTTTTCGATGGCACTGCGCACCGGCAGGCCACGATCGGTCAGCGCGAGTTCGAGCTCATCGGCAAGTTCATCAAAGCCCGCACCGTAGGGACGCTCGGCAGCGGCCGGCATCACTACGGGTTGAACAAGCCCACCGAAACCACTTGTGTCGCCAGAGCCGGCAACGCCAAAGGCGCCATGCCGCACGGTCACGAGGTCAATAGCCTCAACACCCTCTGGAACTACAGGGAGATCGCTCATCGGAGCAGACCCCGCATTTCCAGGGTTGCCGGAGCGGTGAGTGCCACCTGCTCCTGTGCAGCAATTTCGGCGTAGCGGTGAGCACCGAGCTTCGTGTCTTGGATTTGATCGTGCAGCTTCAAGATCGCATCAATGAGCATCTCCGGCCGAGGCGGGCAGCCTGGGAGGTAGATATCGACGGGGACGATGTGATCAACGCCTTGCACGATGGCGTAGTTGTTGAACATGCCACCGCTAGAAGCGCATGCACCCATGGCCAGTACCCATTTGGGATTAGGCATTTGATCGTAGATCTGGCGAAGGATGGGAGCCATCTTCTGGCTTACGCGGCCGGCAACGATCATCAAGTCGGCTTGGCGCGGTGATGCGCGGAAGACCTCCATGCCAAAGCGCGCGATATCGAAGCGCGGGCCACCCGTGGCCATCATTTCGATTGCGCAACAGGCAAGACCAAAAGTTGCGGGCCACAGCGAGCCCTTGCGCGCGTAACCAGCAACCTTCTCCACGGTGGTGAGTAGCACCCCCGATGGCAACTTCTCCTCAAGACCCATGTGTCACCCGCCTCCTAATCCCATTCCAAGCCACCGCGACGCCACTCATAGACATAGGGCACCGCGAGGTTGATCAAGAACAAGACGATTGCAATAAATCCGAAAGCCGCAAGTTGGTCAGCGGCAACGGCCCACGGGTAGAGGAACACAAGTTCGATATCGAAGATGATGAACATCATCGCGGTGAGGTAGTACTTCACCGGGAAGCGGCCGCCACCCATCGGCTGGGGTGTGGGCTCAATGCCACATTCATATGCGTCGAGCTTGGCGCGGTTATAGCGCTTGGGACCGGTGATCGTGGCGATGATGACCGAAAATGCGGCAAAGCCAAAGGCAAGTAGGCCAAGTACGAGGATCGGTGTGTAGACGTTCACCGCCCGGGCATCCCCTCACATGAGTGCTGACCAGAAGTCCGTGGAACCGCGGCCATTTGAGCATTTGTGAAATGCTTCACGACCACGAGAAGCATAGTGAGGTGGCCACCATGAATTCCACCGGGGCAAATGACGAAATCAACTACTCCGGCTTGCGGGCACGATGGATGGCAACGATCCCACCGGTGAGGTTGCGGTAGGCCACCGAAGACCACCCGGCCGCGGCAATATCGTGGGCAAGATCCACCTGATTCGGCCAACTCCTGATGGATTCAGCGAGGTAGACGTAGGCATCCGGATTACTCGACGTGCGTTGGGCAACGGCCGGCAGCGCCTTCATCAGATACTCGGTATAGACGGTGCGAAATGGTGCCCACACAGGCTGGGAAAACTCGCAGACCACAAGCTTCCCGCCCGGCTTGGTCACCCGCAGCATCTCTTGCAGGCCAGCCATCCGATCATGGATATTGCGCAGCCCGAAGGAGATGGTTACCGCATCGAAGGAGTTATCCGCGAAGGGCAGGTGCATCCCATCACCGGCCGTGAAGGGCAGCCAGGGCACCCGTGCCTTACCCACTTCAAGCATTCCCACGGAGAAGTCACAGGGCACCACTCTGGCCCCGGTATCAGCCATCGGAACCGAGGAAGTACCGGTGCCCGCGGCGAGGTCAAGGATGAATTGACCCGGCTGCGGATTGACCGCATCACGCACTAGTCGCCGCCACCGGCGCGTTTGGCCCATGGCGAGGATGTCATTGGTGATGTCGTATTTCGAAGCAACCTGATCGAACATCGCCGCAACGTCAGCGGGTGACTTATCGAGTCCGGCGCGGGTCATGGCGCCATAGTTCCAGATGCGCTCGGTTCCAGATGCGCTCGGTTCCAGATGCACTTGGTTCCCGACGCGCACGGTTGGCGCGATGGGCCTACCCTCGTGCTGTGGGAACTCGTATCGATGGGCGCTCGGTGGCAGCCAGCAAGGCGCCCAGTCGAGCTCATCGCGTCCGTGCGGTCACCACACCACTCGATGGTGTCAGCAACCTTCTCGCCCTGCTGCCGCCTGAGGAATTCGTCGCGTGGGTCAGGCGCGGTGAAGGCTTGGTGGGCTGGGGTGTGGCGGCCCGGCTGCAGGTGCGCGGTGATGAGCGGTTTTCCCGAGCGCAGCGTTGGTGGAATGAACAACTCGCCGCAACCGATATTGATGATTCCGTCAGTTTGCCCGGCACCGGACCTGTCGCATTCGCCTCCTTCGCTTTCGATCCCCACCAGCCTTCAGAAATCGTGGTACCGCAGGTGGTGGTGGGGCTGCGCAGTGGGCAGGCGTGGATCACCGTGGTTCAACCCGAGGGTGAACGGCATTCATCAGAACTCCCGCTGGTGCCGGTAGCCGAAGGACCCACGTCCATCACGTGGTCGGAAGGATCGCAATCGCCCATCGCCTGGCAGCAACTCGTTGCGCAAGCGGTAGCACGCATCAACGCCGGCGAGGTGGACAAGGTGGTGCTGGCGCGCGATGCTGTGGCGCACGTGGATGGCACCCTTGATGCCCGCTACCTATTGCAGCAACTTGCGCGGAGTTATCCCGGCACCTGGACTTTTCACGTAGCCAACCTGGTGGGCGCCACTCCCGAACTCCTGGTGCGGCGCACCGGTGATTTGGTCACGTCTCGCGTCCTTGCTGGAACGGTGCGCACCATGGGAGATGCCGTTACTGATCAGGGATTGGCGCAGGCTCTGCTCGGCAGCGACAAAGATCTTGAGGAGCACGAATACGCCGTGTACTCGGTTGCCCGTGCACTTGCCGCGCATTGCACAGATTTGGATGTACCCGAAAGCCCCAGCGTTCTCGAGCTAGCCAATGTGCAACATCTGGCAACCGACGTCACGGGCCGCTTAGCCGATGATGCTTCGGTCCTCGCCCTTGCCGCGTCCCTGCATCCCACGGCAGCCGTGTGTGGAACACCTACCGAACGCGCTTTCACACTCATCAACGAACTTGAAGGCATGGATCGTGGCCGCTATGCCGGGCCGGTGGGTTGGTTTGATGCGCATGGTGACGGCGAGTTCGGTATCGCCCTGCGCTGCGCACTAATTGATAGCGACGCAAAAACGGTTCGCGCCTATGCGGGCTGCGGGATCGTGGCTGGCTCTGACCCGGAAAAGGAACTCTCAGAATCCAATGCGAAGTTGGTGCCCATTCGAGATGCCCTGGAGAGTTAGTTAGCTGCTGGCGAGTGCAGTTCCCACGGCGCGGTTTATATCGGCAAGAAGTTGAGCTTCGGTCATGCGATCCACGGTGCGAGCGATGATCACATGCGTACCCGTGCCCACACGGGAGGCGATCGCATCCGTGAGCTCATTCAGACTACGCACCTCAACGCTGGGCACTCCCATCGAACTCGCCACGTTGCGCAGGGAAATTCCCAGCGGAACGCCAAAGACGCGCTCGAATTCCGAATCGAAAGCACCACTCCCCTGCTCGAGAGTGGAGAAGATTCCTCCACCATCATTGTCAATCACTACATATAAGAGGTCAGGGCGTTCTTCATCGTCAGGAACGAGTAACCCATTGCTGTCATACAGGAATGCCTGATCACCCATCAGTGCAATTGCAGCGCCACCCTCATGGGATTGCAGTGCAGAGGCAGCACCCCATGCCGTGCTGACGCATCCATCAATACCGGAAGTGCCCCGATTCCCAAGCACGATGGCCTCTTGTGCAGCGGTTCCCGAGAACGAACTCACGTGACGCACCGACAGTGAGGCACCGAGGAACAGCATTCCGTTCTCCTGCGTAGCGGCCGCTACCGCACGCGCAACGTGCATGCCGGTGAGTTCATCCTTCGCGCTTACCAGAACCGTTTCCACGGCAGCTGCAGTGAGAACATCCGCCGCCTGCCATTCGGGTAACCACTCATCATCGGCTTCGGCCGCGGCAGGTGGAAGTGGCACCGATGCAACAACAAGATCCGCCGTACGAGTGGGATCACTCCACTCCGGTGATGGATCCACCGCGATGTGCATGGCCGCACGCGAGATGAGCTGGTCAATCGAACGGTGCAAACCCACGCGCCCGACGGTGATCACCAGGTCCGGCACGTGCGCATCAAGGAAGTCTTGCTGCGCGCAGATCAGTGGTCCATGCGAGAGCGCGGTGGTGCAACCGCCCGCGTTCCCATTGGGCTCGCTGATGATGGGCCACGCCAGGGCATCTGCAAGTTCGTCGACAAGTTCAACGGCGTCCTCTACATGATCACCCACCACGATGACACCGCGCGCCGGAACGGTGGCCTCTTCATCGAGCATCTGCAGCACATCGTCTAAGGGCGTGCTCATTCCCGCCATCAGGCGTGCATCGGCCGTCCAAGGCCGCCCATCAGGTCGACCGGCCAACTCTTCAAGCCAGGGCGTATCGCTGTCCGGCACGAGGGGTGCTTCGAAGGGAACGTTGACGTGAACCGGACCCGGGATCACCACATCGGTAGCCACAGCCACGCTGCGCGCGATCACCGAACGCCAGTAGGCCACCTGGCCCGCGCGCTCCTGGGCCACGCCCATGTCGATCGTGGCGCGGGCGTAGGGACCGAAGATTCCGGGTTGCCTAATGGTTTGGTTGGCACCTACATCGCGAAGGCGCGGTGGTCGATCCGCGGTGAGCACCATCATCGGTACGCGTGAATAGTGAGCCTCAACAACCGCTGGCAGGAGATTCGCCACCGCGGTTCCACTGGTGGTGATCACCGCCGCAGGCACCCCAGTCACCTTGGCGATTCCGAGCGCTACGAATCCGGCAACCCGCTCATCGAGGCGCACATGCAGGTTGAGATCGCCCCGTTCCTCGGCCGCGGCACAAGCCAAGGCCAGCGGCGCAGAACGTGATCCGGGTGCGAGCACCACATCGGTGACACCACATCGCAATAACTCATCAACGATGACCAGCGCTTGGGCGGTGGACGGGTTCACAGGGGGAAGCCTTGCACGCCAGGGTTAGCGAGCATCGTCAACCCATGATCTCGCAGCGTTGCCACCCGCATTCCAGGCACCCTGCAAGCGCTCGCGCCACCAGTGCGCGCGTTCTTCACTGAGTTGATCACGCGCGGCGAGGAGTTCTTCCAAACTCGGTTGCACGCGGTGCACTGAAATGTGCCCACCCTGCGGTACCACCGTGTGTTCCACCAGATCCTTTGCCAGCAACCTTCCAGTACCTAACCCGGCTGCGAGCGCAGAATCACGTTCGGAAAGTACGGCGGCCACTTGAACACCGGGCATCAGGCCAACTGAGGAATCCAGCGAACCACTGATAAGCACGGGAAGGCCCACCGAATCAGCAAGTTCGAGGGCAGCGCGCATTCCACCTACCGTGGCCGGCTTGATCACCGCGCGGTCCGCGGATCCACGAAGGTCCAGCGTGGCTGGATCATCTGCCAAGCGGAGGCATTCATCGACTGCGATGGGCACATCGATTCTGCTGCGCACCTCCGCGATATCACTGAGTTCCGCACAGGGCTGCTCCACGAGCTCCACTCCGTAACGCGTGAGCCGCCGCAGCGCGGCGATTGCCTGATCTAGCTGCCACGCACCATTGGCATCTAGACGAATGCGCCCCACACCAGCCCCGAGACAGGAATCAAGTGCATCGCGTACTGCCACCACGCGCGCTTCGTCATCCGCTAGTTCCGGCGATCCCACCTTGACTTTCATCACCGTGCAGCCCGATTCGGTTATGGCCGCACGCGCCATAGCACCGGCCAAAGATGCGTCAAGTCCCGGGATGATCGCGTTCACCTCAACAGCAGTTACTGCGGTCTCGGGCCACTGAGTGAAGGCCGCTTCCACTGCCGCGCGCAACCAACGTCCGGCCCGCACATCGGAGTAATCATCAAATGGAGCGAACTCTCCCCAGCCGTACGGGCCTTTGATGAGCACCCCTTCACGGTGGGTGAGGCCGCGGAAAGGTACGCGCAACTCCAGCGAAAAGGGAATGGCGCCTGCGAGTAACTCGCTCAGTGCCCGATCGGTCACGGCCGCTTGGGGAACTTACTGAAGTCTGGCCGGCGCTTTTCCTTGTACGCGTCCCTTCCCTCCTGCGCTTCTTCTGACATGTAGAAGAGCAGGGTGGCATCGCC
>JBJOIE010000040.1:0-9305 GCA_046047295.1 Actinomycetota bacterium
AAAGCATAAAACCTAAAACGATATCACCATAATATACATCACATCAGACTTATTCTCTTAACAACTTCAGCGAACCACGCGCAGTGGATCCGATGTATGGAAACATGGATGATTTTCGGGAACTCATAGCCCAAGCACATGCACGATCTATCCGAGTGATCGTTGACGTAGTTCCCAATCACGTATCCGATCAGCACCGTTGGTTCCAGCAAGCCTTGGGGGCGGCGCCGGGTTCGGTGGAACGCGATCGCTTTCACTTCCGTGAGGGCAAGGATGGGGGTGAATCTCCGCCGAATAATTGGGCGTCACTTTTTGGCGGCTCCGCGTGGACGCGCATCACCGAACCCGATGGCAAGCCCGGCCAGTGGTACCTACACCTTTTTGATTCATCACAGCCGGATCTCAATTGGAGTAATGAGGAAGTGCGCGAGGATGCACTTGCCACTCTGCGCTTTTGGCTTGATCTCGGGGTTGACGGATTTCGAATTGATGTTGCCCTCGGCTTAGCCAAAGACATGACCTACCCCGATGTTGAAGACCCGGTAGGTATCACCGAGGCGTTGCGTTTCGATCTTGATGATGGTTCTGTCGAATCCCAGCAGCGGCGCGCGAAGGTTCCGAACTCGGCATTCTTCGATCGGGATGAACTTCGCGATATTTACCGTGAGTGGCGCCGGGTACTTGATTCCTACCCAGGTGATCGGATGACCGTGGCCGAAGCGTGGTTGCCTCCGCATCGAATCGGCAACTATGTAGCGCCCGACGGATTGCATCAGGTGTTCGGTTTTGATTTCCTCGTGGCGCCGTGGGATGCCCATCGGATGCGCATCACCATAGAAGCCGCGATCTCTGCCGTGGAGGCCGTAGGCGCAACACCCACGTGGGCGTTGTCCAATCACGATTCGCCGCGAGTGGTCAGCCGCCTCGGTGGCGGCGCAGTGGGCAGTGCCCGTGCTCGTGCACTTGCCATGTTGGTTCAGGCACTGCCTGGCTCGGTCTACATCTATCAGGGTGAAGAACTCGGCCTCGCTGACGTTGAACTTCCAGACTCCGCGCGCGACGATCCGGTGTTCTTCCGCACTCACGGTGCGCAAAAGGGACGTGATGCCTGCCGTGTTCCGCTGCCGTGGAGTGGAACCGCCCCGCCCTATGGATTTACGGATTCGATTTCGCCTCTCTGGCTTCCACAGCCTTCGGATTGGGCCGAGGTCACGGTCGCTGCTGAGGAAGCCGATCCCGAGAGTTCACTTCACCTTTTCCGGCAGGCACTACACCTGCGGCACCACATCCCTAACGTGAATGTGCAATTTGACGATTGGGGCGAAGGCATTCTTGCGTTGCGCCGCGGTGATTTTCATTGCCTGATGAACGCCTCCGAGGTTGCTATAGAACTACCGGCTGGCGAGGTGATTCTCCGATCATTGCCTGGAAACGATTCGGTGCTCGCACCCAACACAACTGTGTGGATGCGAGCACCGAAGGAGTGACTTAGTTCAGGCGAAGTTGATCGCCGGCAGTATCGAAAATGTAAACGCGCTCTGGACGAACCTTGACGGTGTCTCCGACTCGTGGTGACTCGAATGGCCGTGAGCGAGCAACGAGCGTCTCGGCGCCCTCTGGTCCGGCATATTCACCGTACACATAGGTATCGGCACCGAGTTCTTCGACAAGAGTGACTGTCATATTCGCGCCTTCATCAGACAGGCGCAGATCCTCGGGGCGGATGCCTAGCAGCACCTCGTTTCCGCTCGCCTTGTCCAGTGTTGCGCGATCAACGGCAACCGTGTAGCCATTGAAATTGACACCACCGTCGACGATCTGCACGCGCACCTGATTCATGCTGGGCGATCCGATGAATGATCCAACGAATGCATTCACGGGTGCGTCGTAAAGGTTGCGAGGGGAGTCGACCTGCTGCAGGATCCCACCCTTCAAGACGGCCACGCGATCACCCATTGTCATGGCCTCGACCTGATCGTGGGTGACGTAGACGGTGGTGGTGCCCAACCGGCGCTGCAGGGCAGCAATCTGGCTACGAGTTTGTACGCGCAATTTCGCATCGAGGTTGGACAGTGGCTCATCCATCAAGAACACCTGGGGTTCGCGCACGATGGCGCGGCCCATCGCAACGCGCTGGCGCTGGCCACCTGACAGTGCCTTGGGTTTGCGATCGAGGTATTCAGTGAGATCCAGTAGCACCGCTGCTTCTTTGACTCGGCGATCGATCTCTTCCTTGGAGACCTTCTGAATCTTTAACGCGAAGGCCATGTTCTCGGCAACGGACATGTGCGGGTAGAGAGCGTAGTTCTGGAAGACCATCGCGATATCGCGATCCTTCGCTGCCACGCTGGTGACATCGCGATCACCGATATAGATGGTGCCCGAACTGATGGGTTCCAGGCCGGCGAGCATGCGCAGGCTGGTGGATTTTCCGCATCCTGATGGCCCCACAAGAACGAGGAACTCGCCATCGGCGATCTCCAGGTTGAGGTGGGAAACCGCCGGGGCGGTGGTTCCGGGGTAGACGAGTGAGACATCGTCAAAGCGAACTGATGCTGACATTTCATTTCCTCCCACCGGCAGGTACGTGCCGGACGATCCGTAGTGGGTACTTATTGGGTTGTGCACCATCAGCCTAATGGGGGAGCCACGTGGCCTGGGCGCGATACCAAATCGTGACGCGTTACATGGGTGGTTACATGAACTTCCCGTTGCGAGGGCATGGGAATTAGTGAAAGCATGGAAACGCTTACCTGTCGGGGAACCGCCCCGGCTCGATCGATCAGGCAAGGAGATTCCATGACCGCAATCAAGCGGCGCCGTGGAGCACTCGTTCTCGCCGGTGGTATGGCCGCAGCCCTCGTGCTCGCCGCCTGCTCCAGCGGTGATGACAGCGCCACGAGCGAGAGTGCAGCAGAGGAAACTGTTGCTGCCGAAGAAACCGCTGCTGAAGAAGCAGCCGCTGAAGTAGCCGCAGGCTGTGAGGCCTACGCAGGCTACGCAGGCAATGAGGGCACCACGGTGACCCTGTTCACCTCGATCCTTCCCCCCGAGCAGCAGCTCTTCGAAGAGGCTTGGGCAGAGTTCGAGACCTGCACTGGCATCGACATCGTTTACGAAGGTTCGGATCAGTTCGAGGCGCAACTGCCCACCCGTATCGCTGGTGGCAACGCACCTGACATTGCCTTCATTCCGCAGCCCGGTCTGCTCGCCAAGCTCGTTGAGGGTGGCGGCCCCGTTCCGGCTCCGGAGTCCGTGGTGGCCAACGTTGATTCCTACTGGAACCCGGCGTGGAAGTCCTACGGCACCGTTGATGGCACCTTCTACGCAGCACCGCTGGGCTCGAACATGAAGTCCTTCGTGTGGTACTCGCCCAAGAAGTTTGCTGAGTGGGGCTTCGAAGTTCCCACCACCTGGGACGAGATGTGGGCCATCTCGGACAAGATGGTTGAAGCTGGCGTGAAGCCCTGGTGCGGCGGCATTGAGTCCGGTGGCGCCACCGGCTGGCCGGCAACCGACTGGCTCGAGCAGATCATGCTTCGCATGTACGGCGGTGAGACCTATGACAAGTGGGTCAGCAACGAGCTGAAGTTCGATTCCCCCGAGGTTGCGGCCGCCATGGACGTGCTCGCGGGCTGGATGAAGAACCCTGACTACGTCAACGGTGGATTCGGCAACGTGCAGACCATCGCCACCACTCCGTTCCAGGATGCCGGCAAGGGCATTCTCAGCGGTGAGTGCGGCATGCTGCAGCAGGCCAGCTTCTACGCCAACTTCTGGGGCAACTTCCAGGAGGGTGCAACCGTTGCAGCCGATGGTGACGCATACGCGTTCTACCTGCCGGCCATCGACGAGGCCGTTGCTCCTCAGCCCGTGGTGGGTGGTGGCGAGTTCGTCACCGCATTCTCCGATCGTCCCGAGGTTGCTGCGGTGCAGACCTACCTCGCTTCACCGGAGTTCGCCACCAACAAGGTCAAGTTGGGCACCTGGGTGTCTGCAAACAGCGGCGTGCCGCTGGATGCGTACGCACCCGGTTCCATCGACCAACTCTCGGCTCAGTACCTCACTGACCTGGGCGGTACCTTCCGGTTCGATGCTTCTGACCTGATGCCGGCTGCTGTCGGTGCGGGTGCAGAGTGGACCGAGATGACCGCTTGGTTCGCAGAGGACAAGCCCACCGCTGATGTTCTGAAGGACATTCAGGCGGCTTGGCCGGCGAGCTAGTAGCAGACGCAATTGCGTAACTGACTGACTGCCGGGGTCACAGGGGTGTAAACAACTCCTAGACCCCGGCAGTCAGCGTTACGGCTCAAGAGATTCCCACTGTGAGGAGAAGCTGATGGGTGATGCATTTAGCAAACTCAGCAGTGCATTCATTGCCATCGCCGTCTTCTTCGCACTCATTTTGATCGTCTTCTTCATTGCCGGCCGAATTCGCGGCCGCCTGCAGGGGCCCGTCTCTGGCCTGGTGTTCCTCGGTCCAGCCATTCTCTTGCTGATCATCGGGTTGGTTGTTCCGGCGATTCGCACGATTGGTGATTCGCTCTACAACGCATCCGGTAAGGAATTCATCGGCTTCGCTAACTACTCCTGGGTATTCGAGACGCAAACTGATGTCTTGGTCAATACCGTGCTGTGGATCATCATCGCCCCCGTAGCATCCACCGCCCTTGGTCTCACCCTCGCGCTCCTGCTTGATCGGATGAAGCGGGAATCGATATCGAAATCCCTCATTTTCATGCCTATGGCTATTTCATTTGTTGGAGCATCCATCATCTGGAGCCTGGTCTATGAGTACCGCGATCCATCCCAGCAACAGGTGGGCCTACTCAGTCAGATCGTGATGTGGTTCGGTGTTCAGGATCCGCCCAACTGGATCCTGTGGTCACCTTTCAATAACTACCTGCTCATGGTGATCATGATCTGGATCCAGGTCGGCTTCGCCATGGTGGTGCTCTCCGCGGCGATCAAGGCGATTCCCAGCGAGGTTGTCGAGGCCGCCGAGCTCGATGGTGCCACGGGATGGAAGCTATTCAGCCGGGTCACCATCCCGATGATTCGCAGCACCCTGACGGTGGTGCTCATCACCATCATGATCGCTGTCTTGAAGATTTTCGACATTGTCCGGACCATGACCAATGGCAACTTCGGTACGCAGGTGGTTGCCAACGAGATGTACGCGCAAGCGTTCGTGCAATTTGATGTGGGTCGAGGTAGTGCGCTCGCCGTGGTGCTCTTCATTGCGGTGGTGCCATTGATCATCTACAACGTATGGCAATTGCGGAAGGAGCGTGCGATCCGATGAGTGTGGAAGCGCATGAAATCATCCCGATGCCGCAACCGGCCAATGAATCGATTCCAGAAGCAGCTCGGCGCAAGCTCAGTAGCCCGTGGGCAAGTGCTGTGGTTGTGCTCATCACCGTCATCTGGACGGTGCCCACCCTCGGTTTGCTCATTACGTCACTGCGCCCCGCTGCAGACGCGCAGAACACCGGTTGGTGGACCTGGTTCACCAGCCCGGCGGTGACGCTGAGTAATTACGGTGAAGTTCTTACGGGCGGTGCCACCATCCCTGGTGGAATCACACCGTATTTCTGGAACTCCTTTGCCATCGCTCTACCGGCGGCAATCTTTCCGCTCATCATCGCCACGATGGCTGCATACGCCCTGGCCTGGATTCCGTTCAAGTGGTCTACCGGAGTGTTCTTCGCCATCTTCGCGTTGCAGGTGGTGCCACTGCAGATGGCCTTGCTGCCGCTGCTTCAGATGTTCAACCTGGGATGGAGTATCGGTCCGATCCCGATCTTCCCGGATTTGAATAAGCCGGGCTCTGAACAATCGCTCCTTGCCGGCACTTATATCCCGCTGTGGATCGCGCACACCATGTTCGCGCTGCCGTTGGCAATCTTCCTCATTCACAACTTCATGGCACAGTTGCCGCGCGATGTCATGGAAGCAGCCAAGGTGGATGGTGCTAGCCACTTTCTGATCTTCCGCAAGATCGTGCTGCCCTTGGCGGTGCCTGCTATCGCCTCCTTCGCCATCTTCCAGTTCCTCTGGGTATGGAATGACCTCCTGGTGGCACTGACATTTGCTGGTGGCACACCAGACGTTGCACCGATTACCGCGTATCTGTCCAATATCAAGGGAACATATGGAGCTCAGCTGCACTTGATTACGGCCGGAGCGTTCATCGCGATCATCGTGCCGTTGATCGTGTTCTTTGCACTTCAGCGATTCTTCGTGCGCGGCCTGCTCGCTGGCTCCGTCAAGGGCTAGCGCCGATAATCAACCCATGAGCACAGACCTGCGTATCCCGCGTGATTTTCAGATGGGCGTGGCCACTTCTTCCTGGCAAATTGAAGGTGACGTAGCCGGCCGCGGGCCCTGCATCTGGGATGACTTTGCTAAGAAACCAGGGGCCATCGCCGATGGATGTAGTGGTGAGCCTGCGGCTCACCACATTGCGCACCTCGATGAGGATCTCGAGTTGATTAAGTGGCTCGGAGTGGATGCCTACCGGTTTTCATTCTCGTGGCCGCGCATATTTCCGGAAGGCTCTGGCAGTGCATCAGCGGTAGGCCTGGACTTCTATGACCGGCTGATTGATGGACTGCTCGAACGTGGAGTGGAACCCGCGGCCACCCTGTATCACTGGGATCTGCCATCGGTCTTCGAAGAGCGCGGGGGATGGCCGGTGCGCGAAACGGCCGAACACTTTGCTGATTATGCGGAGTTCGTTGCGCAGCGATACGCCGATCGTGTTCAACGCTGGGCCACCCTCAATGAGCCGTGGGTGTCGGCTTTCTTGGGCTACGCCGCGGGAATCCATGCCCCCGGGCGCACCGAACCACGAGCCTCCCTGGCGGCTGCGTATCACCTGATGCTCGGTCATGGTTTGGCCGTGCCGCGTATGCGCGCGGCCGGTGCCCGCAATGTGGGGATCGTGTTGAACCTGATCCCTGTTATTGCGGAATCTGACGAGGTGGCTGCCGAAACCGCCCACATTGACGGATTGCAGAACAGGTTCTTCCTCCAACTTCTGCGCGATGGCGTGGTGCCCGAGGATCTCCTTGAATCCTGTGCCTCCGTTACCGACTGGTCATTCATTCGCGATGGTGACGCGCCAATTCTCAGCACACCCATCGATTGGCTTGGTGAGAACTACTACACGGTGATGCGGGTGGGTGCTGCGCGTGATGATGCCGCGCATGCCGTTGGCCAAGATGTATCGATGTTTCCTGCGTGCCCACCTGTCACCTTTGCTCCACGTGAGCCTCGTACCGATATGGGCTGGGAAGTGTTCACTCCAGGAATTGGGATGGCTTTGCGGATGGCTGCTCAGTGGCTGCCGCAGGTTCCTTTATGGATTGCTGAAAATGGCGCAGCCGTTCCCGAGGAAGTCACACCCACCGCGGTGCACGATCCCCTGCGCACCGAGTACCTGCATGATCACATTTCAGAAGTACTTGCAACCCGCGCCGATGGCATCGATATCCGTGGTTACTTTGCTTGGAGCATGTTGGACAACATCGAGTGGGCAGAGGGCTGGACAAAGCGCTTCGGCATGATTCGGGTTGATGAGTCAACGGGGGTGCGCATGCCAAAGGACAGCGCGCGCTGGTATCAACGTCAACTCGAATCACGGGAGTAAATATGGCGATCGTCACCATCGACGCGGCGCAACCGTCTACCACTGGAGTTCTCGAAATTCCCGAAACGGGCAGTGGCCCTGGAGTCGTTCTCATTCAAGAGTGGTGGGGAGTGGTTCCGCATATTGCGAATGTTGCCAAGAGGTTGGCTAACGCGGGCTTCGTTGCCCTCGCCGTTGATTTCTATCGCGGAATAGAAACCACCGAACCCGATGAGGCCAAGAAACTCATGATGGGCCTGCAGGTGGAACAGGCAGGTGCAGACATCGCAGCCGGTGCACGTTTCCTTGCTGATCATCCAGCGGTGACGAGTGCGTCCATTGGCACAATCGGGTTCTGCATGGGCGGTGGCCTATCCCTGCTCGCACCCACGGTGAGCGAGCACATCTCGTCCGCGGTGGCCTTCTACCCGGCCATGCCCTGGCCAGACTTTGCCCCCGATTGGTCTCGGTATCGGGATAGGGCGGCGCTCATTCATAAGGCCGAATCCGATGAGGGATTCGCTGGTCCGCGGATCGCTGAGTACTCCCGGGAAATCCAGGAGCACGGTGGTGAGGTAACGATCTTTGATTATCCGGGATCCGAGCACGCCTTCTTCAACGATGACCGCCCCGAGGTCCATAGCCCCGAGCACTCGGCCCAGGCCTGGGCGCGGACCCTAGATTTCCTGCGCGCTCGGCTGGGCTAGGCGCCACCGCCTACCCTTGTCCCGCGCCCTCGTAGTCCAACCGGTAGAGACACCCGGCTTAAACCCGGCACAGTATGGGTTCGAATCCCATCGAGGGCACCAGTGGCGTCACGCCGATTCCACGTCGATCTGCACTTCGTTCCTGCGCAGGAACCAGGGCTTGAATGGCGGATCGAAGCGGGCAAATCGGGGCTCACCCTTAGGGGTGAGCCCATCCATCGCGAGAGCGGCCAGCAGTTCTTCCACCTTGGCCAGGTATGCCGAGCGCGACCAGCGGCCCGAGTAGCGAGTGGCCGCGGTAGTGGATTCCGGGATCTGGCGTAGCCGCACGCGTGGATCCGTGGGAATGGGTGCCGATTCCATGGTGACGGTGCTCGGGAGGACGAAGGCCACCACGTATTCCCCGTCATCACCAGCGGCTTGAAGCACTGGGGCAGTCATCGCAAGGGACTCGTTTTGGATCACCGGGGCAGTCATCGCAATGGGCGTACGGGACTGATTTGCTCCCCCGATATAGGCCACAAGTGGCCTAAATGCCAGCGATCCGGCGCTGTCGAAATCGGCGCGAATTACCACCTCTGCAACCACGCACGCGGGGTAGTGGCGCAGCTCGTAGCCACTGCCTTCTCGGATCACCGTGTAGGGCTGCTGCTCGGTCACGTATCGACCCTATGGGGTTGAGGAGGCGCGGTTGGCGCTACCAGAACTTTGGGTTACCTTAGATACATGCAGTCAAATAACCCCGTCCTGACCCGTTACGAGAAGAAGCCCACGGGCTTCTACGAAGAGGGCCGTTCGGCCTACCAGGCTGCCAGCGGCTCATCGCCCACGGCCACGATTACGGCACCTCAGAGCGCCCCCACCGCCTCACCGTCTAGCACGCCGCCGCAAGCGCCGGCGAACTTCGAGACCATCACGGCGGCAGGTGGGCTGCGCATCACCCTCAACGACGTAGTGGTGAAGAC
>JBJOIE010000041.1:0-2575 GCA_046047295.1 Actinomycetota bacterium
GGTCTCATCTGAGCGTCCTGAGTGTGTGGTGGTCACATCCCTAGGCTACCCAGGCCGGGTTAACAGTTATTCACTAGTTGTGCGCTCACCCGCCGCTCCACGTTTTCCTCGCTCCCCTCAGGGCATGACGTCAATCACTAGGCTTATGCCATGCCAGCAGCGTCATCACAATCACCATCACTCACCTGGGATCAGACGGACGACAAGGCGGTTGCCTACCTCAGGGCAATGGCCGCGGACGCCGTCCAGGCAGCGGGTAATGGTCACCCTGGCACCGCGATGAGTCTTGCCCCCGTGGCCTATCTGCTATTTCAAAAGATCATGCGTTTCGATCCAGCAGATCCACGTTGGTTGGGCCGTGATCGCTTCGTATTAAGTGCTGGCCACTCAAGCCTCACGTTGTATCTTCAATTGTTCCTCTCTGACATGGGCCTCTCCCTTGACGACATCAAGTCCTTCCGTCGCTGGGGAAGCCGCACACCAGGTCACCCGGAATTTGGCCACACGCCTGGGGTGGAAACCACCACGGGGCCCTTGGGCCAGGGCCTGGCAACTGCCGTGGGCATGGCGATGGCGAGCCGTTACTCGCGTGGGCTGTTTCAGCCGAATGCACCCACTGGCACTAGTTCATTCGATCACCGCACGTACGTGATCTGTGGTGACGGCGACCTCGAAGAGGGGGTGAGTGGTGAGGCATCGTCCTTGGCTGGCACCCAGCAACTAGGAAGCCTGATTGTGCTATGGGATGACAACCGCATATCTATTGAAGGCAATACGGCAGTGGCTTTCACCGAAGATGTGGTCGCCCGTTATCGCGCCTATGGGTGGGACGTTCACGAGGTCGACATGAACGCGGATGGCTCCACGGATATTCCTGGAGTTTGGAACGCTCTTGTGGATTCCCAAGGGTCCGACCGCCCCAGCTTCATCCGCATTCGCAGCACCATCGCCTGGCCCGCTCCCCAACTCCGCGGCACAGCGAAGGCCCACGGTTCTGCGCTGGGCGCCGACGAGGTCGCGGCCACTAAGCGCGAACTGGGACTTGATCCGGAATCGACCTTCCAATTTGATGAGTCAACCCTAAAGACTGTGCGAACGCGTCTACATGATCGGCTTCGCCCCCTCATCGCTCAATGGGAGCAAGAGTTCCAGGCCTGGCGCGGTTCCTCACCCGAAGGTTCGGCCCTACTTGAGCGAATCCTGGACAAGAAACTCCCCGCCGATATTCGCAGTGCGCTTCCCTGGCACGAGGTGGGCTCCTCCGTGGCCACGCGTAAGGCATCCGGTGAGGCTATAAACGCCATTGCAGCAGTCATGCCCGAGCTCTGGGGCGGTTCGGCCGATCTCGCTGAATCGAATAACACCACCATCGAAGGTGGCCATTCCTTCTTACCGGCGACCAGTTCCATACCCGAAGCCGATCCCTACGGTCGGGTCGTGCACTTTGGTGTGCGCGAATTCGCCATGGGTGCTGCAGTGAACGGTGCTGCTCTCACCGAGCTGGTGCGCCCATTCGGTGGCACCTTCCTCGTCTTCAGCGATTACATGCGCGGTGCTGTGCGCCTCGCAGCGCTGATGCAATGCGCATCCACTTTTGTCTGGACTCACGATTCCATCGGACTCGGTGAGGACGGTCCTACCCATCAGCCGGTGGAACACCTCTGGAGCCTGCGGGCGATTCCAGGATTCGCCGTGGTGCGTCCCGCCGATGCGAATGAAACAAGTGCAGCATGGCTCGCCACCCTCGAGCAGCACGGACCTGTGGGTCTGATCCTTTCCCGGCAGAACTTGCCCACCATCGCCAGTGCACAAGACGCCCAGGCAGGAGTTGCCCGCGGTGGTTACGTGGTCCACGAGCCCGAGCAGTTACAGGCCATCATCATTGCTACCGGTTCCGAGGTGCAGATCGCGGTGGCTGCCGCATCCACTTTGGCCGAGTCGGGCATAGGTGCCCGGGTTGTGAGCATGCCGAGTACGGAATGGTTCGATGCCCAACCGGCCAGCTACCGGGATTCCATCCTCCCGCCATCGGTCACGGCTCGGGTGGCAGTGGAAGCCGGTGCAACCATCGGCTGGTGGAAATATGTAGGCAGCCGCGGCAGTGTCATCGGACTCGACCGCTTCGGTGCTAGCGCGGATCAGGCCACACTGTTTAGGGAGTTTGGAATCACGGAAGAAGCAGTGGTAGCCGCGGTTTCCGAAGCCGTGTCCACAAACTAATGTCGATGAGATTGGGTGCATAATGAATCAGACACTTGGTCAACTCACTGAGGCTGGAGTTTCCATCTGGCTCGATGACCTAGATCGAGGTCGAATCTCCTCGGGCAACCTCGCGCACCTCATCGAGAACATGGAGGTCCGTGGAGTGACCACCAACCCCACCATCTTTGAAAAAGCCATATCGAGCGGGAGTGCAGCATACGCTGAACAGATTGCTCAACTCACTCGCGATGGCGCGAACGTTGATCAGGTCATCAGGGCGCTCACCACCGATGATGTGCGCGCAGCGTGCAACCTCTTCTTACCGGTATGGGAGTCCACTGCTGGTTCGGATGGGCGCGTATCCCTGGAGGTG
>JBJOIE010000042.1:0-22441 GCA_046047295.1 Actinomycetota bacterium
GCTTCCAGCATCGGATCGTGTTCCAGGCCGCGCTCGGTGAGAATTTGTCGGAAGCCTCGCTCACGATCATGCTCAGCGGTGAACGGTGCCTCCACTGGCGAACCGCCGATGAGGCCGATACGTTCATGCCCGAGGTTGATGAGGTGCTGGGTGGCGGTGCGTGCGGCAGCTACGTCGTCAATCGTCACACTCGGAACACCATCAGCAGAAACACCAATGAGCGAGGTGGGCATGCCAAGTTCGAGCACTTCGCGCAACTGGGGATCACCGGGTGGCATCGCAATAACCAGCACACCATCCACTCGCCTGCGCAAGCGCGGTGCCGGTGGCAAACGCACGGTTCCCGAGGGGGTGTCCGTCACACTCATGAGCAACAGATCCATCCCCGCCGCCTGCAACACGGCTTCCACGCCCGAGAGCACGGTGGAGAAGAACCATCGGGAAATAAAGGGCGTGAGTACTGCAATCGATCCGGTGCGCCCGGATGCCAATCGGCTAGCACTCGGACTGATCACGTAGTCCAGGTCATGAGCCACCTTGGCCACTTTGGCCCGCGTTGCTTCGTCCACATTAGGTAGACCACGCAGGGCGCGCGAGACGGTCGCGGTGGATACGCCTGCCGCGTTTGCCACGTCCCGGATGGTGATCGCCATGGCCGGGGAGTCTGCGCGCTCCACCCGGCCTTGCGCAAGCGATTACATGAAAATGTGACCTGAGGATTAGGTCACATCACCTGCCAGACTGAAAACGATACCGTCCAAAATGTCCGTTTCAGCGGCAATGACCCCGGGCAGACCCCAGGAGCGAACGATCCGATCCAGGATGAGTGCCCCTCCACCAATAACGTCCACGCGCCCCGGGTGCATGAAGGGCAGGGCGCTGCGTTCGGCCCGGGTCATGGCAAGCAGCGCGGACGTCGCCTCAGAAACCTGAGCAGCCGAGATAAATGCTCCGTGGATCCGCTCGGCTTGATAGGCCGGCAGATTGAGTGCCATCGCTGCCACCGTTGTCACGGAGCCAGCAAGGCCGATGAAGTGCTCGGCCGCATTCACCGGAACCCTGCGTTCGGCCTGCGCGAGCAAATCATCGATGGTGTGGATCGCAGCAGTGATCTCTTCCTTGGTGGGCGGATCCGACCACAAATGGCGTTCGGTCATGCGCACGCAGCCCATGTCCATGCTGCATGCCGCGATCACTTTCTCGCCATGACCCACTACGAATTCGGTGGATCCCCCACCGATGTCTGATACAAGTACGTTCCCGTTGAGATCAGGAACACCTCGAATCGCTCCCAGATAGGACAGACGCGCTTCTTCATCCCCCGTGATGACCTCCGGTAAAACATGCAAGATTCGTTCCACGCCTTGAAAAAACTCATCACGATTTCGCGCATCGCGGGAGGCTGATGTTGCTACGAAGCGCAGGGCAGCAACCGGATAGTGGGCGAGCACTTCTGAATATTCGCTACACGCATCAAATGTGCGCTGTAACGCGGCAGGACTGAACTCGCCCGTGGCATCGATATTTTCTCCGAGGCGCACAGTGCGCATCTCGCGAACGATGTCATGCCAATTTCCGTCTTCTTGCTCAGCAATCAACAGGCGGATGGCATTTGTTCCGCAATCTATGGCCGCGAAACGCTCACCCATCTAGGCACGCTCCTGATGCCCACCAGTTACCTATTCGAACAAGTGCTTCATCGCCGAAGGGGTTAACCCCGGGGCCACATGCCAAGGCCTGCCCTACCAAGACGTGGAGACACTTCACGCGATGTGGCATACCGCCCGCGCTGATTCCTTCAATCTCGGGAACATCACCGAGTTCTGCACGCTCAGCGAGGTAGCGCTCATGAGCCCTTTGGTATTGGTCCTGCAGTTCGGAGTCATCGGCTAGGCGTGACTCCATGTCCTTCATCACTCCGACACTCTCCAGTGATCCGATTGCTGCAGCAAGGCGGGGGCAGGTGACGTAATAGGTAGTGGGAAAGGGCGTGCCATCTGGCAGCCGCGGATATGTGCGCACTACCGCAGGCTTACCGCAGCCACAACGCGCGGCTATCGAATAGACGCCGCGTGGTTCGCGACCCAACTGCTCACCGAGGATGGCTAGATCGCTGGGGCTGACCTCATTCACCAGTTTCATCCGGCGGGGCAGGCGGATCTTCAGTGGCTTCTTCCGGTGCTACCGGCGGTAACTCGGCGAGTTCTTCGGCCACAACAAATGGCTCAGCGGGTGGTTCAGGTTCTGTTGCAACTTCGGAAACAATTGCCGGAACCTCACCGTTATCCGCCGCGGTCACCGAATCGAATACCGCGGAATACCAGGTGACCGGCACCTTGGCCACTTCCGAGAGGGTTTCCTCGGCCGGACGACCATCCGCCCCAAGGGCGACATAACCCACTTCACCCGGGAAGACGAAATGCAATCTGCGCCGGGCCTCAGCTGCAATGAAGGCCGGGTCCTGCCACCGTTCCTGCTGCACGAGAAGATCGGCAACGCGAATCTCGGCGGCGGCAACCTCAGCCTCTAATGTCGCCAATTCAGCCCGCTGGCTAAACCAATTGCGCACCGGCATGGCCAGGGTTCCCACGAGCACCGCAAAGGCGGCGAGGAGAAGCAATGCGCGAAGGGTCAGGGCCCCAGCGCGGCTCTCGGGGGAAGTCACGGGGGCATAGTCCCATGAATCACATGAGTCACAGGCGTGACGTGCCGCAA
This sequence comes from Actinomycetota bacterium, assembly GCA_046047295.1. GTDB lineage: Bacteria > Actinomycetota > Actinomycetes > S36-B12 > S36-B12 > VGCC01. The sequence continues at coordinate 2,716 of JBJOIE010000042.1, forward strand.
CCGGCTGCCCTGATCAGCTCACAAGCGCCAGTTCGACGGTCAGATTGCGCCAGTTCGGCGGTCAGATTGCGCCAGTTCGGCGGTCAGATTGCGCCAGTTCGTCGGGGGGGGTTAGCCCGCGAAGCGAGGGAAGGCCGACTTACCCGCGTAGCGAGCGGCCTCGGCGAGCTCCTCTTCGATGCGCAGCAGCTGGTTGTACTTGGCCACCCGCTCAGAGCGCGCCGGGGCACCGGTCTTGATCTGGCCGCAATTCACCGCAACCGCGAGATCGGCGATGGTGGTGTCTTCGGTTTCGCCGGAGCGATGCGACATCATCGAGGCGTAGCCACTGCGGGTGGCCAGGGCAACAGCGTCCAGCGTCTCGGTGAGTGAACCGATCTGATTGACCTTCACCAATAGCGCATTCGCCGCACCTTGATCGATGCCCTTCTGCAGGCGCTCCGGATTGGTAACGAAGAGATCATCACCTACGAGTTGCACACGAGCGCCGAGTTCATCGGTGAGGTGCACCCAACCTGCCCAATCGTCTTCTGCCAACGGATCCTCAATGGAAACAAGTGGGAAATCGGTGAGCAAAGAATCGTAATAACCGGTCATCCACTCCGCGGATCGCTGCGCACCCTCGAACGTGTACGAGCCATTCTCAAAGAATTCGGTAGACGCCACATCGAGGGCCAGGGCGATATCGGCACCAAGCTTCATGCCAGCGGCTTCCACCGCAGTCCCGATGAGTTCAAGTGCCGCGCGGTTATTGGGCAGATCCGGTGCGAAACCGCCCTCATCACCCAGACCCGTGGCATAGCCATTCTTCTTAAGCACGCCCTTCAGCGCGTGATAGACCTCAGCACCCTGACGCAGCGCCTCGGAGAAGGTTGTGGCACCGATCGGAGCGATCATGAATTCCTGGATATCAACGCCGGTATCTGCGTGCGCGCCACCATTGAGGATGTTCATCATCGGCACGGGCAGCAGGTGAGCATTCGGACCACCTACGTAGCGGAATAAAGGCAGTTCGGCCGAGTTCGCAGCCGCGCGCGCAACAGCGAGGGAAACCCCGAGGATCGCGTTGGCTCCGATACGTGACTTATTCGGGGTGCCATCAAGATCGATCATGACCTGATCCACCAGGCGCTGGTCTGTTGCATCGATACCAACAACCGAAGGCGCGATTTCCTCTTCAACCGCAGCCACGGCTTGCAGCACTCCCTTGCCGAGGTAGCGATCACCGCCATCACGACGCTCAGCCGCTTCAAAGGCACCGGTGGAGGCACCTGAGGGGACGGCAGCGCGAGCAACCGTGTCATCGGAGAGGAGTACTTCCACCTCAACCGTGGGGTTACCGCGGGAGTCGAGAATTTCGCGTGCGATTACTGCTTCGATTTCAGCCACGGGCCAAGCCTATTGCTCGCAAATGCAGCGCTGTTCACGGCCGCTAGCGATCTCGGGGCAGAGGCTGCCTATCGATCAATCGAATCACCGTGCGCTCATTGAGGGGGTTGGCGAGGGCTACGTCCACCCATGAGGTATCGCCTGGAATAACTGCCTGATCACAGCTGGCATTACGTGGCTGGATCACCTTCGCCGTTATCTCCACCCTCGGTCCACGCTCAAATGCGGTGACCACCACCTCATCATCTGGGCATAAACCCTTTGGCGGAAGGGCCACCGCTACCCCGATGATCTGCGCGTCTGCTGTGGGCCGATACGAGACAGGCTGCAATTCGGACTCGACGAGGCCCAGCGCACGCAAGGGGCCGGTGCCCACCAGCAGCCCGAGTGCGAGCATGAAGGCGACGGCGAGCGCAAACGAAGCGAGCAGTACCCACACAATGCGCGGAACCCTGCGCGGCGGGCGGTCGTACTCCTCAATCCCAGGGATGAGGGGCCCGTTGCGCATGTGAGTTTGTCAGTAACTACTCAGTGCCCGCAGCTTCCACTGGCGGAGCATCCGGCAGTGGCGTGCGTGGAGTTGCCACGAAAGTGAACTCGCGGTCTGATCCCTCACCTTCAACATCTACAACAACGATGCTGCCTGGGTCGAGATCACCGAAGAGCAATTTCTCACTGAGCGGATCCTCGATATCGCGCTGGATGGTGCGCCGTAACGGGCGAGCACCCAACACGGGATCGTAACCGCGCTCGGAGAGAAGTTCCTTCGCTGCCGGAGTGAGCTCGATGGCCATATCGCGATCGGCCAAGCGCTGCTCGAGACCGGCGATCATCAGGTCAACAATCTGGATGATCTCTGCCCGAGTGAGCTGGTGGAACACGATGACATCGTCGATGCGGTTGAGGAATTCTGGGCGGAAATGCTGCTTGAGTTCTGACTGCACCTTGGACTTCATCGCTTCATAAGCGTTGTCCTGATTATCTTCCGGGGCAAAGCCGAGGCCTTGACCCTTAGAAACATCGCGGCTACCAAGATTGGTGGTCATGATGATCACGGTGTTCTTGAAATCAACAACTCGCCCCTGCGCATCCGTGAGACGACCTTCCTCAAGCACCTGGAGGAGCGAATTGAAGATATCGGGATGGGCTTTTTCCACCTCGTCGAAGAGCACCACACTGAAGGGCTTGCGCCGCACCTTCTCGGTGAGCTGACCACCCTCTTCGTAGCCCACATAACCGGGGGGCGAACCAAAGAGGCGTGACGCCGTGTGACGCTCAGAGAACTCGCTCATGTCGAGTGCAATCAGTGCGTCTTCATCACCGAAGAGGAATTCAGCCAACGTCTTGGACAGTTCAGTCTTACCCACACCGGATGGACCAGCGAAGATGAATGATCCGCTGGGCCGCTTGGGATCTTTCAGGCCAGCGCGCGTGCGGCGAATGGCCTTGGACAGCGCCTTAATGGCCTGCTCCTGACCGATCACCCGGCGGTGCAGTTCATCCTCCATCCGGCGCAACTTCTCAATGTCATCCTCGGTGAGTTCGGAAACCGGGATGCCGGTCATCAAAGCAATGACCTCACCAATGAGCCGTTCATCGACCTCAGCCACGATATCGAGGTCACCGGACTTCCATTCACGCTCACGCTCGGCTTTCTCCGCGAGCAGGTTCTTCTCCACATCGCGCAGGGAAGCGGCCTTCTCGAAATCCTGCGCATCGATGGCTGATTCCTTCTCCTTGCGGGTATCCGCAATGCGATCATCGAATTCACGCAGATCCGGTGGCGCGGTCATGCGGCGAATACGCAAACGGGATCCTGCCTCATCAATGAGATCGATGGCTTTATCCGGAAGCTGACGATCCGAGATGTAGCGATCCGATAAACGGGCAGCTGCTTCCAATGCACCATCCGTGATGGATACCCGGTGATGTGACTCATAGCGATCACGCAAGCCACGCAGGATTTCTACAGTGTGCTCCACATCGGGAGCGTCCACCTGTACCGGAGCGAAGCGGCGCTCGAGCGCAGCATCCTTCTCAACGTACTTGCGGTACTCATCAAGGGTGGTGGCACCGATGGTTTGAAGTTCACCTCGGGCCAACATCGGCTTGAGGATGCTTGCGGCATCGATGGCACCTTCGGCAGCACCTGCGCCCACAAGGGTATGCATCTCATCGATGAACAGAATGATGTCGCCGCGAGTCTTGATTTCTTTGAGAACCTTCTTCAAGCGCTCTTCGAAATCACCGCGGTAGCGGCTACCCGCAACAAGTGCACCGAGGTCAAGGGAATAGAGCTGCTTATCTTTCAAGGTCTCAGGAACTTCGCCCTTGACGATGTTTTGGGCTAGACCTTCAACGATGGCGGTTTTACCCACGCCAGGCTCGCCAATGAGGACGGGATTGTTCTTGGTCCTGCGTGAGAGGACCTGCATCACTCGCTCAATCTCTCGGGCCCGACCGATGACCGGATCAAGTTGACCCTCACGTGCAGCAGCGGTGAGGTTGCGACCGAACTGATCGAGAACGAGTGAGGTAGCCGGGGTGCCTTCGGCTGGGCCTCCCGCAGTGGCTGGCTCCTTGCCCTGGTATCCCGAGAGCAACTGGATCACTTGCTGGCGTACGCGGTTGAGATCAGCACCGAGCTTCACCAGAACCTGGGCAGCCACACCCTCACCTTCACGTATGAGCCCGAGGAGGATGTGTTCGGTACCGATGTAGTTGTGGCCGAGCTGCAAAGCCTCGCGCAGCGAGAGTTCGAGAACCTTCTTGGCTCGGGGGGTGAAGGGGATGTGCCCGCTGGGTGCCTGCTGGCCCTGACCGATGATCTCTTCGACCTGCTGGCGAACAGCCTCGAGGGAGATGCCGAGGGATTCCAGGGCCTTGGCTGCCACGCCTTCACCCTCATGGATGAGGCCGAGGAGGATGTGTTCGGTACCGATGTAGTTGTGGTTGAGCATCCGCGCCTCTTCCTGCGCCAACACAACAACTCGACGAGCCCGATCGGTAAACCGCTCAAACATGCGTGCACCCCTTAGCTAGAGACTCCAATTCTCCCCCATAGGCGCCCGTGGGGAAAGCCGAAGGGCCCGATCGGCCTACGCCCACCGCGAAACACCACGGAAACGTTTACAGGCAGAATGGGAATATGACCGAGGTCACAGACGTCCGGCTCCGCCGCCATATCCGTCTCCTCGGCGACCTCCTCGGTCACACGCTGGTGCGCCAGGAGGGCCCAGATCTCCTTGACCTGGTGGAACGGGTGCGGGCCATGGTTCGTGAGGATCCCGCCCAGTCCGCAGCGCTGTTGGATGCGGTTGACCTGACCACCGCCACCTGGCTCGCCCGCTCCTTTTCCATTTACTTTGACCTGGCCAATGTGGCTGAGCAGGTGGAGCGAGCCCACGATGCGGCCGAATCCCGACGGCGCAATGTGGGCCCGCTGCGCACGGTGGTCAATGCTGCGCGTCAAGCGAATGTCGATTCAGCGGTTGTCTCTGAAGTTGCTTTAGCAATGTCTGTTCGCCCGGTCTTTACCGCACACCCCACCGAAGCCGCGCGCCGGTCCGTGCTCCTCAAGCTCCGACGCATCGCAGACGTCCTACTGAATCCGATTCTCAGCGATGAAGATCGGGAAAGGCGTCTTGCAGAACTCATCGATTTGCTCTGGCAGACCGACGAATTGCGTTTGGAACAACCGCAGGTCATCGATGAGGCGCGCAATGCCCTGTATTACCTCGACGATCTCACTCGTGGTCCGCTGAGCCAGGTACTCACTGATCTCGCCCGTGCATTCGATGACCTGGGCTCGCCGCTCTCACCGGATTCACGGCCGATCAGTTTCGGTTCGTGGATCGGTGGAGATCGCGATGGAAACCCAAATGTGACTCCATCGGTCACCTCAGATGTGGTGCGCTTCCAGCGCGAACACGCTGTCATGGACCTGACCCCACATATTGATGAACTACTCGAAGACCTCTCGGTTTCCGAACGCATTGCCGGCGCAAGCGCAGCGTTACGGGAATCGGTGGCCCATGATCTGCACTTCCTCCCTGATCTTGATGGCAGGTTCCTACGCATAAATGCTGAGGAACCCATCCGGTTGAAACTCACCATCATTCGCATGCGATTGCGCCTGACCTTGGAGCGCATGCGCAACGGGGGTCCCCATCGTGAGGGCCGTGACTATCACAGCACCCGAGAACTGCTTGATGATCTCTTGCTTATCCGTTCGGATCTGATGGAACATCGTGGGGAGTTACCCGCGCACGGCATCTTGGATCGCGCAATTCGCGTGGTGGCCTCCGTGGGTCTTCCGCTAGCTACCCTCGATATCCGCGAACACTCCGGGAAGTATCAGGAAGTCATTGCTGAACTCCATGACCGCGTGGCAGATATTGCCTGGGAAAGTTTGGATCGCGCTGCGCGCATGGCTTGGCTCAAGGAGGAGCTCACCGCACTTCGCCCCCTCGCCCCAAACCCGCCACCACTGAGTCCGAGTGCACTCGTCACCTACAACACCTTCGTTGAGGTGCGCAAAATTCTGGGGACTTTCGGAACACGTCCCATCGAATCCTGCATCGTCTCGATGACACGTGGGGCTGACGACATCCTGGCGGCCATTGTGGTGGCGCGTGAGGCAGGGCTGGTGGATACCGATGCACGCACCGCACGTGTGGGTTTCGTCCCGCTCTTGGAAACGGTTGCTGAATTACGTCAGGCCGATTCGATCATCGATGAACTGCTCAGTGATCCCACCTATCGAGCCCTCGTGAACTCGCGCGATGACGTTCAAGAGGTCATGCTCGGCTACTCGGACTCCAATAAGGATGCCGGTATCACCACATCGCAGTGGGAGATCCACCTAGCCCAACGTCGCTTGCGCGATGTCTGTCTCAAGCACGGTGTGCGCCTGCGCCTCTTCCATGGTCGTGGTGGCACGGTGGGTCGTGGTGGCGGTCCCACGTATTCCGCGATCCTGGCTCAGCCCTGGGGTGTCCTTGATGGGCAAATCAAGGTCACCGAACAGGGCGAGGTGATCTCGGATAAGTACCTGCTTCCAGCCTTGGCCCGAGACAACCTCGAGCAAATGGTGGCGGCAGTTCTTGACGCATCCCTGTTGCACCGGCGCCCACGGCAGGATCAGACCCTTCTCATTGAGTGGGACGAGATCATGAATATCGCCTCACGGGAATCCATGGCCGCCTACCGGGAACTGGTAACCGATCCTGAACTACCCGCCTACTTCGCAGCGTCCACCCCAGTGGAGGAATTCGGAGCCATGCACCTCGGTTCTCGCCCTTCACGCCGGCCAGATACGGCAGCCGGAATTGATGGCCTGCGCGCCATTCCGTGGGTCTTCGGTTGGACGCAATCGCGGCAGATCATCCCAGGCTGGTTTGGTGTGGGCTCAGGTTTGCGAGCAGCTCGGGAAGCCGGCCACGGCCCTGCACTGCAACAGATGTATCGGGAGTGGCACTTCTTCGCCAACTTCATCTCTAACGTGGAAATGACGTTGATGAAAACCGATCTCAAGGTGGCGCGGCAATACGTCGAACGGTTGGTACCCACGCACCTGCGCCACTTCTTCACCACCATCGAAGAGCAATATGCCTTCACCGTTGCCGAAGTTCTCGCCGTCACCGGACGCGATGAACTCTTGGCCGACAACCCTTCCCTGGCCCGAACGCTGCGTACCCGCGATCAGTACTTACTACCCCTGCATTCCCTGCAGGTCTCGCTGCTCGACCGACTACGTTCAACTGCTCCAGAGACGGATACATCAGAACTTCGGCGTGCACTCTCCGTCACGATCAACGGAATCGCTACTGGTCTGCGAAATACCGGTTGATACCTGCGGCGAGTGCGTCCGCGTAAAACTTTTGCCCAGCGCGCGAGGACATGGCTCGCGCTTCCTTTCGATTACGCATATTCCCCAGCTCTACAACCACAGCCGGAACGTCCGAGAAATTCAATGTTGACTGGTCACCACGCACACTGAGTGCACCAGCAATATAGGTGGCTGGCTTCGCGCCAGCATCTTTCATCCCCGCGATCATCTTGCGGGCAAGCACGCGGCTTTCCTTGCTGATGTCATCGGTATAACCCTTGACACGCGAGGGAGCAATCACATGAAAACCAGAGGCACGTGCCGGTGCACCGTCTGCGTGGATGCTGATGAAAACATCGGCACCGGCTGCATTTGCCACAAGTGGCCGATCCCAGGCGCAAGGCCCCCACTCTTCATAACTGTCCGAATCACGAGTCAGAACCACGCGCGCACCCTGGGCCTCTAGATTGGTGCGCAATTGCTGTGCAACTCGCCAATTGAAGGTGGATTCGGGAAAGCCCTTGTTCGTAGCAGTCCCCGAGGTGTTGCACACCTTGCGGATGCTGCCGTTGAATTTCTTTCGATTGACTTCGCGGGAAAATTGCGGATTACTATTCCCCCGCTGATGGCCTGGGTCAATGGCGATGATCTTTCCACTGAGGTCTGCTGCACGTGCCGGCGCGGCCGCATACGCTCCACCAGACACAACCACGCATGTGGCGAGCAGCACGCGAGCGAACATCACAGCGTGAGCAGCATGCGGTGATTTCCGAGCGTGTTGGGCTTTACGCGTTCAAGCCCAAGGAATTCAGCCACGCCCTCGTCATAGGACTGAAGCAGTTGCTCATAGACATCATGATCCACTGGAGCCTCAGCGATCTCCACGAATCCATGCCCGCCAAAGAAATCCGTCATGAAAGTGAGGCAAAAAACTCGGGAGATGCCCAGCCGGCGCGCGCGATCCGTAAGCTCCGTGAGAAGCAAACTGCCGATCCCCCTGCGCAGAAATTGACCAGAGACCGCCAGGGTGCGCACTTCGGCCAAGTCCTCCCACATCACGTGCAAAGCACCACAACCCACAACCCGATCATTCTCATCCACCGCAACGATGAACTCCTGGATGTCTTCAAAGAGTGTGACAGTGGCCTTAGAAAGAAGGTGCCCGTCACCGGAGTACTCGTCTACCAGGGAACGAATCGCACGAACATCCGCGGTGCGCGCTGCGCGCAGATTGATCATGATTCGCGCTCGGGTTTCACTAATGGAAAAAGAATCGTTTCTCTAATGCCGAGACCAGTCAACGTCATCAACAATCGATCGATTCCCATTCCCACGCCACCGGCGGGTGGCATTCCGTGTTCCAGGGCGCGCAGGAAGTCTTCATCGAGGCGCATTGCCTCCGCATCGCCCTTTGCGCCCAGCGCAGCCTGTTCCATTAAGCGTTCACGCTGAATCACCGGATCCACTAGTTCGGAATAGCCGGTTGCCTGCTCAAAGCCATTGATGTAGAGGTCCCACTTCTCCACCACACCCTCCTTCGTGCGGTGAGCTCGCGTAAGCGGTGAGGTATCCACCGGATAATCCATCACGAATGTGGGGCCGGTGAACGTGGGGATCACGTAATGCTCGAAGAGTTCCTCCACCACCTTGCCCGGTAACCACGTTGGCGCAACCGAGATTCCCGCAGCGTCACAGAGCTTCGTGAGTTCTTTGAGTGGGGTCTCGGGTGTGATCGCCACACCAACCGCTGCTGAGATGGATTCATAGAGATCAATTTCCGGCCAGATACCTGAGAGATCGTGAACTGATCCATCATGGTGGGTGACGACAGCCTCACCATTCACCGCGATGGCCGCTTCCTGAATCAACTCACGGGTGGTGCGTGCCATATCCCGATAGTCGGCATAGGACTCGTAGAACTCGAGCATCGCAAACTCAGGCGAGTGTGTGGAATCTGAGCCTTCATTGCGGAAATTCCTGTTTATTTCGAATACCCGCTCCAGCCCACCAACTACCGCGCGCTTGAGAAAGAGCTCAGGAGCGATACGCAGGAACAATTCGATATCAAAGGCATTGGAGTGCGTAACGAAAGGCCGAGCCGCCGCGCCTCCGTGCAGGGTCTGCAGCATGGGAGTCTCGATTTCAAGGTAACCACGGGAAACCAAACTCGCCCGCAACTGGGACACCACGGCGATACGCAACCGGGCGTTCTGTTGGGCCTCGGGGCGCACGATGAGATCCACGTAGCGCTGCCGAACCCGTGCTTCTTCACTCAGCGGCTTGTGGGCTACGGGCAGTGGGCGCAATGCCTTGGCAGCCATCGCCCATTCATCCGCAAGGACAGAAAGTTCACCGCGCTTGGACGTGATTACCTCACCACGTACAAAAACATGGTCGCCGAGATCGACAAGCGCTTTCCAATTAGCCAGCGCATCCTCACCCACGCGATCCAAAGACAGCATGGCTTGGATTTCCGTCCCATCGCCAGCGCGCAACGTGGCAAAACACAACTTCCCGGTATTCCGAGAGAAGATCACTCGGCCAGCAATTCCTACCTCAACACCAGTGTGAATATCTGGCTCGGCAAGTGGATGTTCTGCGCGCACCTGACCGATGGTGTGAGTAACCGGGACCGAAACCGGGTAGGGCTCCATTCCCGAGGCGGCCAATTCCGAGCGCTTGGCGCGGCGAATCTGCATTTGCTCCGGAAGGTCATCCACCTCCGGGCTCTCGCCAGATTCCTGCTGCTCAGTGGTCACAACGCGCAAGGCTATTCGATGGCATTTCCATGATGGCTTAGCCTGCCCGCGTGAGCTTTCCCTTGGAACCCCCGCAGCCCGTCACCGGAGTGATCTTCGATCTCCATTCCACGCTGCTCGATCAGGGATCTGCCGATGAGTGGCTCGATGCCGCGCTCGCTATCGCGCCCACCCAGTTATCCCCGCAGGCACGCAACTCCCTGGTGGCATTCATCGACACCATTTGGGAAAACGCGCGCGTTCATGATCCCGATAGCGTGCGTGATCTTGATCAGGACACCCACCGGAAAGTCTTTCATCGCCTGATCGACGATGGTCCCGGGATTGATCGATCACTCGCGGATGCGCTCTACGAAACGATGCTCGACACCTGGCATCAGTACTTAGACACCAAGCCCGTACTTGAGGAATTGCGAGCGATGGGCATCCGAATCGGTGCCCTCTCCAATGTGGGTGTGCCGATTCGTTCGGTTCTCGAACGTGAAGGACTACTCGAATACTTCGATGGGATCACGCTGTCCTATGAGGTGGGATGTGTGAAGCCCGATGCCCGGATATTTCGGATTGCCGCGCAATCCATTGATTGCTCGCCCGCGGAGGCGCTCATGGTGGGTGATAGCGGAAAGGATGATGCGGGCGCTGCACTCATTGGAATGCGCACCCTTCTTTTACCCCGAACGCGCGGTCCCGTCCACGGTTTGCTCGCCGTACCCGTTCTGGTACGCGCTACCCAGGGATAGCGCGCCTAAGCGTTACGTTCAAAAATCATTCGCAGGCCGATGAGTGTGAGATCTGGCTCATGGTGCGTAATGGATCTGCTTTCGTCGATGACCACCGGGGCCAATCCACCGGTTGCCACCACTGCGGTGAGCTCTCCCACCTCAGCCGCAATGTGATCCACCAACCCATCCACTTGACCTGCGAAGCCGTAGATGGCACCGGATTGCAGCGCTTCCACCGTGTTTTTACCAACTACGGAGCGTGGGCGAACCAGCTCTACTTTGCGCAGTTGCGCGGCACGGGCGGCCAATGCGTCCAACGAAATCTCAATTCCCGGTGCAAGTGCACCACCAAGGAATTCGCCGTTTTCTGACACCACATCGAAGTTCGTTGACGTGCCAAAGTCCACAACAACACTCGGCCCACCAAACAGTTCGAATGCGGCGAGGGTGTTCACAATTCGATCGGCGCCAACCTCGCGCGGATTGTCCGTCAGAATCGGCACACCCGTTTTTGTTCCCGGTTCCACGATGACGGTCGGTAGATCCGCGTAGTACTCCGCGAGCATCGTGCGCATGCCGCGAAGCACCGAGGGAACGGTGCTGCACAGGGAAACACCGGTGATGGGCTCGCGGATGAGCCCGCGGAAGGTCAGGGCGATTTCATCGGCCGTGGCACGGGCGTGAGTTGTGATGCGCCAGGAGCGAACCAGTTCCGAACCTTCGAAGAGACCAAGAACGGTGTTCGTGTTACCAACATCAATGGTGAGAAGCATGGTGGACCTACCCAATCTCATAGAGATCTGCGCCGATATCTAACACCGGAGCCGAGTGCGTCAACGCCCCAACCGCGATGAAGTCCACACCCGTTTCACCTACAGCACGTGCTCGCTCCAGGGTGAGGCCCCCGGAGGCTTCCAGGGCGGCACGGCCTGCGGTGCGCCGAACCGCTTCGGCGCACATCTCAAGATCGAAGTTGTCGAGAAGCACCAGATCGGCACCCGCGGCGAGAACCTCTTCGAGTTGATCGAGGGAATCCACCTCAACTTCCACCGGAACATTCGGGAATCGTTCGCGTACCAGAGCGAATGCCTCGGCCACTCCGCCGGCCGCTACCACGTGATTGTCCTTGACGAGCGCGGCATCCGCTAGTGACATGCGATGGTTGATGCCCCCGCCACAGCGCACCGCATACTTTTCGAGCGCGCGTAATCCTGGTGTGGTCTTTCGTGTGTCTCGGACACGTGCCTTCGTTCCGGCTAGCGCTGCGGCCCATGCTGCTGTTGCGGTAGCAATTCCACTGAGATGACCGAGCAGGTTGAGCGCCGGGCGTTCTGCACGGAGCAACGCATGGGTTGGTCCGGTGACGGAGAGCACCACCTGGCCTACGGGCACCATCGCGCCATCATCGACGAGGAAAGTGAACTCAATCCCATGCTCTTCCACCATGGCGAAGACTGCAGCCGCGACGGGCACACCAGCGATGGTTCCCGCAGAGCGCGCCACCAGATCCATTCGCGAAATATGGTCAGTTGGCACGGTGGCCACAGTGGTGACATCGACACCATCACCCACGTCCTCGGCAAGTGCTCGCGCGATGACGATTTCAACATCCAGCGGCGCTAACCCTGCATCTACCAGGCGATGAGCTATGTCACTTGGAATTCGATAGGTGGGATAACTCATCACACGCTCTCGGTCATCGACTCTGCTGCACGCACTGGCAACACAGTAGTGATGAGTTCATCAACTCCGTCCACCCTGCTCACTAGGCGCACCTGCCATGCATCCGAAGTTTCCGGAAAATCCTCACGCCAATGCGATCCACGTGTTTCCTCGCGAAGGAGAGCATGACTCACCAAGACGTAGGAGATCATCACCAGATTGGTGGTCTCCCAATCCTCGGTGCACGGACGTGCTGAGGCTAAGGATCCGGTATCTGCCAGGAGTGCATCCATCCACTCCATCGCATTGTGAAGTGAATCCTCAGATCTCAGAACACCTGCATCGCGGTCCATCACTCGCTGCATCTTCCTGCGCATTCCGTGTGGAATGAGTGGACCAGGCGATGAAGGCTGACGAGGTGGGGCCACCGGGTGCTTATCCGCAATCACTGCATCGGCAATACGTCGCGAGAACACCAGTCCCTCAAGCAGGGAATTCGAAGCCAGCCGATTGGCACCGTGCACTCCCGTGCACGCCACCTCACCACACGCATAGAGGCCGGAAATATTTGATCGCCCATGCACATCGGTGAGCACGCCACCGGATACGTAGTGCTGTGCCGGAGCCACAGGGATGAGATCGGTCACTGGATCAATGCCACGCAAACGGCATGATTCCAAGATCGTGGGGAATCTGCTCACCCACACGTCAGCACCAAGCTCGCGACCATCGAGCCATACATGGGCGGCATCCGATTCCCGCATCTGACGCATGATCGCCTTCGCAACTACATCGCGCGGTGCAAGGTCTGCCATCGGGTGCACATTTGCCATGAAGGGTGTTCCCAGGTCATCGCGCAGGACAGCGCCCTCACCGCGAACCGCCTCGGATACCAGCGGCTGCTGGCCCTTGGCCAACGGGCCAAGCCACAAGACTGTGGGATGGAATTGAACGAATTCAATGTCTGCCACTTCAGCCCCAGCACGAAGTGCCGCGGCTACACCATCCCCGGTAGAAACGTACGGATTTGTGGTTTGGCCGAACACCTGACCGAATCCACCTGTGGCGAGCACCACCACGGGCGCGAGTGCAGCGCCCACCCCATCACGCTGACCGGAGCCGATCACGTGCAAGGTAACTCCCTGCGCACCACCAGATTCATCAAGGATGAGATCAAGGACGAGGGCGTTCTCCACCACTTCAATTTCGGGATCGGAACGCACCGCTTCCACGAGAGCCCGGGAGACTTCCTTCCCAGTGGCGTCACCGCCCGCGTGGGCAATTCGATCACGGTGATGCCCACCCTCGCGCGTCAGTGCGATGTCACCTGAGGGATCAGTATCGAAACGCGCACCCCAGTCAATGAGTTCCCGGATTGCAGCCGGACCTTCGGTGACGAGCACCCGCACGGCTTCGGGATCGCACAGCCCCGCGCCCGCAATCAACGTGTCCGACATATGTTCCTCGGGGGAATCATCATCAGCCAGGGCCGCGGCGATTCCACCCTGAGCCCATCGAGTGGAACCTTCATCGATCTGTGCCTTAGTGACTACGGCTACAGACAATCCCCGATCCCGCAAATGCAGGGCCGCGGTGAGACCGGCGATACCCGATCCGACAACAATCGCATCGGCCACCATGGTCCAACCGGGCAGTGGAGCACGCAACGGGGCAGCCAGACGCCCCGGCAAGTGCGTGCGGTGCGCATCAGTACCGCTCATGCACCCAGATCCATTCGTACGTTATCCAGCAAGCGCGTGGAACCCACGGTTCCGGCGAATAACAGGCGTGCCTCACCTGAATTCGGCGGCTCGCCAAGATCCACTCCACGAATCACCGCGTAATCACACACCACCAGCGGATCTAGCAGTGTGGGAATCACCTCCAATGCCTTGGCCGCTGAACCGGTAGCCGCGGCAGCCGACAACGCCAAAGGAATGGATGCCGCTGCCTCGCGCTCAGCGGCCGTGAGAAAACGATTGCGGCTACTCATAGCCAAACCATCGGGCTCGCGCGCCGTGGGAACGCCAACCACTTCACCAGGGAAATCCAATGCACTGACCATCGCTCGGATCAGGGTCAATTGCTGGTAGTCCTTTTCGCCGAACAGTGCTACCTCTGGGCGGGTCATGTGCATGAGCTTGGCCACCACGGTGAGCACACCTCGGAAGTGATCTGGACGGGCCGCTCCTTCCAGTTCACTTCCTAATGGGCCTGGATCAACGGTGATCGCGGCAGACGTTCTACTTTCAGATCCGTAAACATCTTCAACGCTCGGTGTGAAGACGTAATCAACTCCCTGGGCTTCACACACTTCCAAGTCAGAAGCCAGGGTGCGGGGATACTTATCGAAATCTTCATTAGCGCCGAACTGGGTGGGATTAACAAAGATCGTCACCACAACTTCACCCTCTAGTCCAACGCGCTCACGGGCCGCTGCCATCAAAGAAGCATGGCCAGCGTGTAGCGCACCCATCGTCATCACCACCGCGCGCTTCTTCGAGGGCGAAGTTATCTCCTGCCTCGACTTCCACACCTGAGTCATCGAGATTCATCCGCCAATACTTCGAGAAGTGCTCCGGCTTGATCCATGGTGATGACCCCTGCTCCGAGCGCGCGATCGGCCGCAAGTCTGCCCAGTGCCCGATACGCATTTGCCACTGCTGGATCATTCAACACATCAAGGTGAGCGGCCACGCTGGCTGAATCACCGCGGGCTATCGGTCCGGTAAGTGCCTGATCGCCATGACGAAGTGCGTTATCGAGCGATGCATGAAGCAATGGTGTGAGTAATCGCTGGGAATCTTCCACACCTGCGTCACGCAGGATCTCCGATGCTTGGGTCACCAGGGTGTTGAGGTAGTTGGCACTCAAGGCAAGTGCCGCGTGATAAGTGATACGGGCAAGCTCGGGAACCCACACCGGTTCACCACCTACTTCAAGCACGAGTGCCTCTGCCACAGTTGCCACTTCCGGTGCCGCGGTGACGCCCCACGGTGCACCCGCGAGTCGATCCAGATCAATACTCGTTCCGGTGAAGGTCATCACGGGGTGGATCGCCATCGCCAGGCAGTTGTCGGCCGGGGCCAGCACTTCTATTCCATAGCGGCCAGACGT
Organism: Actinomycetota bacterium; assembly: GCA_046047295.1. Taxonomy (GTDB): domain Bacteria; phylum Actinomycetota; class Actinomycetes; order S36-B12; family S36-B12; genus VGCC01. Next base: position 18,195 of record JBJOIE010000042.1, read on the forward strand.
ATGAACCAGAAAAGTCCCATCACGGAAAACACCCGAACGTGCCAGACCCGTGACGAGCTCCGGAAGAACATCATCTGGCACAGCCAGTAGAACGAGTTCCGAATTCGCACAAACACTGGGCACATCACGTATCTCCACCCCAGGCAGCAGGGCCTCTGCACGCAGCCGGGACAGGTCCGACACCGCGCTCACGCCCGTGATGTGGTGACCGGCCTTCCGCCAGGCGGCACCAAGGACCGCACCCACGCGCCCGGCGCCCACCACTCCGACGCGCAGCCGCGGGGGGCTCAGCTCCGCAGTCATGGACTGCAGCCTACGGCGGGATGGGAATATGAACCATGGTCGCTGCGCTGATAACGATTGGTCCCACGCAGTACCTACCCATTCCCGCCCGCCACCAACACATCCACGTTGATCTTGGTACGCATCCCAGTTCTCAGGGTGGCTTCCGGATCACCGTGGAACATGAATCGGGCAAGATCTCCCATGCCGAACTGGAAATCGGCTATGTGCACCGCAGTGCTGAGAAGCTCTTCGAGGTGCGCGATTACCGGCAGATCCTCATGCTGGCCAATCGTCATGACTGGGTGTCCCCCTTTGGTTCGGAACTATCTGTCGCACTTGCCGCGGAGTCGGCCCTGGGCATGGTTCCCACTGAGCGCGCCACCTGGCAACGCATGGTGTTCGCCGAGGCAGGGCGGATCAGCGGCTCACTGGCGTATCTGAGTTTCCTCGATCCCACAATGCTCGGCCTGCGCGAGCGCTGGTTAACGTGGCAGGAGCAGGCGGTGGGCACCCGCGTACATCCGATGGTGAACCGCATCGGTGGTCTGTCAATTGCCCTCAATGACTCATTGCTGCGTCAGGCAGCTGAACTCGCACACATAAGCGTTGATGTCACTTCGGGGTTGGTGATCGGAGCAGATCTGCAGGGCGTTGCACCGGTCGGTGGGGCGGATGTTGTGGAGTTCGCCGCGAGTGGTCCGGTGGCACAGGCAAGTGGCGTGAATGCAGATACCCGCCAGCAATCGCCCTATCTGTTCTACTCGCAGGTTCCTGATGAACTCACTCGTGCAGCACCAACGCACGCAATCTCGGGTGATGCCGCGGCGCGATTCGATGCCATGCGCGGTGGCATCAGCCAGTCTGCGGCCATGATCGAGGTTGCCGCGGGGAACGCGATCGAATGCAGCGCGCAGGCCATTAGCCTGAAACTGCCCAAGACACTGCGCCTACCCAAGGGCATGCATTACGCAGAAGTTGAGAATGTCACCGGGCGTCATGGTGCATTCATCGTCAGCGATGGCGACAAGGTGCCGTGGCGCCTGAAGCTGCGCACTCCATCATTCGCCCATGCCCAGTTACTCGAGCGGGCCCTCGTGGGAACACATCTGGATCAGATGCCAGCTGCGCTGGCATCATTCTTCCTCGTGAGCGGTGATATCGACCGCTAGTTCTCAGTGCTAGTGCGAGTGCTCGCGGATGTAGGTGGCGAAACGAGCGCGCAGCAAAGCCTCGGTTTCCGGGCTGAACTCTGCATTGCCAAACATCTCGCGGACCGCGCGTGCGGTTTCGATGAAGGTTCCACCTATTGAGCCGAGATCGCCACCTTCGCCTTCGATGGCCACCATGCCAGGCATGTGAGAGAACAGGTCGGTGAAGAAACCAATATCGAATCGCTTCTCGGCGAGATGAAATGCCTGCTGGCGTAATTCGTCGAAGGGGAGGTCTTCTAGTGGCTGCTGCGAACTCATGCGCCGACACTACCTGCGCCACCCGAGCCAGGTGGATCCTGATCCTCAGGGAGCCGACACATGGACTCGAGCCACAGTGATATTCCGGCGAGTGCCACCGCACCGGTTGCCGCAAGCAATCCCGCGAGAACAGCCTGAGCGCCAGCGGGACTCCCCAGTGCACCCAGGGATGCGATGGCGATACCCGCGTATAACCCACCCACCACGGCTGCGGTGCGCGATGCGGCCATCGCGAAGGCCGCCGTACGTGCAGCAGCAATCGGTTCCACCGGCTTTGCACCAGGATCACGGCGCAACCGCGGGCGCAGGAACCAGGTCCAAGCACCCATTGCAATGGCCAGCAGCCACAGGGCTGCACCAGCGAGCACCGGAACCGGAACGGAACGCCCCGTCTGACCAGCCACAATTACTGCAAAACCCCAACCAAGGGCTATACCGACAACAGCTATCGCGATGATCAATGAAGGGCGCGTGGGTTTCACTGGATCACCATCCCATGAACGGGCTCGGTAGAGACAGCTACGCAATCCCCATGCTCCACATCCGCCAACATCACGTCAATACCTCGACCATCAATCCACATGGCTTGGGGATCAGCATCACGCCACGGAACAAGCACAAAGCCTCGCTCATGGGCACGCGGATGCGGAAGGGTCAGTTCCGGATCATCACTGCGCACGTCGTCAAACATGATGATGTCAAGATCGAGAGTGCGTGGCCCCCAGCGCACCGTTCGCTCCCGACCATGCTCATTTTCGATCCGTTGGAGTGCAGCCAGTAGCTCCAGCGGCTCAAGTTCCGTAGTGATCAGCGTGATGGCGTTGAGGTAATCCGGCTGATCTGGGCCACCCACCGGTGCGGTGCGAAAGATTCGCGAGCTTGCCACCACCTGTGTTCCCGGCAGCATCGTGATCGCCTGCACGGCATCAAGGAGTGCACCGCGCGCATTACCGATATTGGCTCCCAGCGCAATCACGGCTTGGTGCGGTGAATTCATGGACGACGTATCCGAATCACCACGTCACCGAAAGGCACCGGAATAGGTGCCGATGGCTTGTGCACTGCTACCTCTACCCACAGCGCGCCCATGTTGAGCACATCACGAGCGATGCGCTCAGCAAGGGTTTCAATGAGATCCGCAGGGTCACCGGTGATGTGCTCATGCACGCGGACGGCCACGTCTGCGTAATTGATGGTGTGGGCGAGATCATCGGATGCCGCGGCCCGATCGATATCCGTACCGAGCACCACATCCACGATGAACTCCTGACCCTGCGCCCTTTCCTCGGGCAATACTCCGTGGTAGCCGAATCCGCGAATGCCGTGGATTTCGATGCGATCAGTCATCAACGGCTCCTTCCCATGCTCTCAGTACAGCTAACGCATCCGAAGTGGACTGGACGTCATGAACGCGCACCCCCCAGACACCTTGCTGTGCAGCAAGGGCGCTTATCACCGCCGTGGCCGTGTCTCTGCCCAACATGTCGCGGGGTTTATTCGCATCTGCCAGCAGCGCCCCGAGGAATCGCTTGCGCGAGGCACCCACAAGTACCCGATACCCGCTGTCAATAAAGCGGGGAAGCGCGTGCAGCAACGCCCAGTTGTGATGAACGTCCTTGGCAAAGCCCAAACCTGGATCAATGATGATGCGGTCGGGATCGATTCCGGCAGCACGCGCCGAATCAGTGCACTCCATCAATTCGGCTATGACCTCTTCAGCCACGTTCACATATTCGGCATGTGCGTCCATGACGTTGCTATGTGCACGCCAATGCATGGCAATGTATTCACAGCCCAATTCGGCAACGGTGGCATACATTTCCGAATCCGCACGCCCACCCGAAACGTCATTCACCATGCTCGCACCCGCGCCAACAGCAACACGGGCAACCTCGGCACGCATGGTGTCGATGCTGACCGGGATTCCTACGGCGATCAGGCCATGGATAACCGGAAGTACTCGGCCGAGTTCCTCATCCACGCTGATCCGCTGAGCTCCCGGACGCGTGGACTCACCGCCAACATCAATGATGTGCGCCCCGGCATTCGCCATGGCCTGGCCGTGTGCAATGGCAGTCGTTGGATCCTCGTGTAATCCGCCGTCAGAAAAGGAATCGGGGGTGACATTGAGAACCCCCAGAATCCGAGTGCCCATAGTGACCTGCGGTGGACTACTTGCCGAGAATTAAGGACATGGCTTCCGCGCGCGAGGCCGTCTCCTGCAGCACTCCGCGCACAGCGCTCGTAACCGTCTTGGCGCTGGGCTGACGGACACCGCGCACGGACATACACATGTGCTCGGCCTCCACCACAACGATCGCGCCGAGGGGCTCCAGGATTCCCATCAATGCATCGGCAATCTGCGTGGTCAGCCGTTCCTGCACCTGCGGGCGCCGGGCGAACACATCCACCAAACGCGCCAGCTTGGAAAGCCCGGTGATCCGACCGTCAGGGTTCGGAACGTAACCCACATGTGCCACACCGTGGAAGGGC
>JBJOIE010000043.1:0-6718 GCA_046047295.1 Actinomycetota bacterium
CCCTCAACACTCACGCACGGTGTGGACCTCACTGCTACTACATCACCGTCTGCCACGTTGCTGGCCTCCATTGATGCAACGCGAGTTGCGCTATTACGTGATGGCGGCGAGAAGCTGGCGCGGATGATCGAAGTTGTTGCTGATGCTCGGCGAAAGTTGAATCAGATTCCCGGAGTTGTGTCCCTCGATGAGGACAACCTCGGGTGCGCCATGGATCCACTCAAGCTCACTATCTGGGTGCCACGCTCCGGCACAACCGGTGCGGCGATCTCAGCTGCACTATGGGAGCAGGGGATAGGTGTTGAGGCAGCCGATGCCGACACTGTTGTGATGACCGTGACCGTGGCCGATGAGCCCGAGGGAGTAGACGAACTCGTGGCAGCGGTCACCGCGGTGGTCTCCGATCAACGTGGAGACCCCAGGGATCCTGCGCCCGCGGCAACATGGCACGTGCACCCCGAGGTGGTGCTCTCACCACGCGATGCCTACTTCGCGCACCGCATCCGCATGCCCTTACGTGAGGCAGTCGGTCGGATCAGCACCGAGCAGTTCTGTCCCTACCCACCGGGTGTGCCACTCCTTGCCCCGGGTGAACGCATCACCCCGGAAGTCATTGATGCAATCGAGACTGCCGGTCAGACCACGCGTATGGCCTACTGCAGTGATCCATCGGCGCAAACCGTTGAGGTGGTTGATGAATCGCGCGCGTCGGCCTAACGCGCGGTTGCGGGATATATAGGTGTGCTGGCGAATTTCCCTGAGGAACAGCATCTCTACCCTCCGACATGGATCCAGGGATCCTCGCCTCATCGTTCGATGTAACTTGTTTCATTGGCGAGTGTGACTGACATTCGAGGTGTGGCTGTGGGAGGGTCTCGTCATGAAAATTGCAGCCGCTTTGGCATCCCTAACCCTTATCGCAACTCCACTCGTATTCGCAGCGCCCGCAACAGCGGCCACTACCCCATCAAAGGAAGCATGCTCCTCGGATGGAACCAGTACCCCATATGCATGTATGGAAGTCAACTCACGCAAGGTTCCTTCGGGTGACCCGGTTACTTTCACCGGAAAGCTTTCACCTTCTGCATTCAAGAACCTGAAGGCTTGGACTAAGGGTGACAACATCGTTTGCCTTACCCGTTACAAGCCACGTCCAGAAGCAGACGGTACATGGCCCTGGACCACGATGGAAGGCGCCTGCACAACAGTCCGAAATAACGGGTCCTTCACCATCAATGCTGAGCTTGGTCGCAAGGGACTCTTCTATTACGGGGTGGAGATGGGTCCTTGCCGGGGGAGTGCTGACCTCTGCGAAAATGGTGACCGAGGGCTTCTGGGTGTGAATGACGGCGATGATGATCGAGTGGTCGCCCTGCGCACCACGTAATTCTGGATGCAAGACTTCACCGGCCGGGTTTCGTGGAAGCGCGACACCCGGCCGGTTGGCGTTTTCCACGAACATCCTCAAGTTGATGCGCACACATTGAATTGGCTGCAAAGGATCTACCAGCTTCGCAAAGCGTTGGGGGCGAAATCCGGCAACGGCATGTTGTGGCCCCGAGAGGATTCGAACCTCCGACACAAGGTTTAGGAAACCTCTGCTCTATCCCCTGAGCTACGGGGCCGTTGACTCTTCAGTCTGAAGGTGAAATCTATCGTGTCACCGAGTCAGAGGTTCGAAGCACCGTGACCGCGAAGTCAGCCTTCGATGTCCACGGTCGAAGATCCCAGGTGGCGAAGCGCTGTTCTATGGAAAAGCCTGCTTCCGTTACGTGGCGATCGAAATCGGCGAGTTGGTAGCGAGCGGTATGGAATCCGAGGGCGTAGGGGGCACCGGGGCTCAGGAGGCCGGCGATGGTGCGAAGGAAGTCAACTTCTGCTTCGGGTGCCACGTAGGTGATGACGTTTCCGGCGGAGATGGCGGCATCGAAAAATTCAATACCCGCGCTTTCCCGAATGTGATCCGGTGCGTCGGTGACTGTGAGATCAGCGCATACATAGGTGGGACCGGGGTTGTCGATGCGCGCGGCCTCAATGAGGATCGGGTCGACATCGACCGCTGTGACGCGATGGCCGCGAAGGCCCAGGGCTCCAGCGGTGCGACCCTGCCCGCATCCAGCATCGAGGATGGCGCTGCCGGGCGCGGTGAGCGCATCGAGGAAGCGAGCCTCACCTGCAAGATCCGCACCCTCGCGCATGAGTTTGCGAAAGTGGTTTACGTACCACTGGGAATGATTCGCTTGAGTTTCGGTGAACCAGCGAGGGGTTGCCATTGGAAAACTATGTCAACCCCTCCAGGCAGGCCTCAGCCCTGCCACCTCGTGGCGAGCTGCTCGGCCAGTGCATTAACTGGCACTTGATCCAGGGGTACGTTGCCCACACCATCCTTAGTCACGTAATACGTGACCGATTGAATGGTGGTGCCCACGAGCAGGTAGATGCGGTACGTCTTAGAAGACCAGGTATCGCAATCAACTCGCTTACCTGAGGAGTCTGTGCAATAGCTTCCTGGAGAGTTGGGGTTTGTATTCAACATGCGCGACCACACGCCGGCCACCCCGTCGAAACTCAATTCCGATACACCGCTGCTTCGCCGATTCACGGGTTCGGTTTGCGAAATGGGATCAGCATCCGTGTCATTGCATCCAAGGACAACGCTACGAAGTTTCGCCCATGCCGACTGCGCGCTCTGATTCGTGCCGTAGTCATACACACTTTGGGAAATTGCCCCTGGCTGAGAAAGCGGGCCACCGTTGCCGCCGAAGTTCACGGAATACATGCTCTCCGCCTTAGGCAGTTTTGCTTGGTAGTTACAAGTATCGGGATCAGATCCAGGTTGGTAGCTGGAGAAACCCGACCAGCCGCCATCTGCAGGGGTGGTAACGGGGAGGCTCGCTGGAACATCCCCAAGATTCAACATGTCCGTCTCAGCCTTGGTCAAAGTCTCCGATTGGTTGTTGACAGCGTTGGCGCGATCTGCCCAACGTTGCGCGAGTGACACTGCCAGCGCGCGGGTTGCCAGGGGCGCTCCCGAGGGAAGTGTCTTCTCGGTGATCGAGTAGGTGAGCACTTGGATCGCATCGCCTACGAGGTTGGTCACGGTGTATTGCGCACGGCTCCCGGTGCTTGCTACTGCGTATCCGGTTGGTCCACCCGCAGCGCCGGGGACGCTGGCCCAGGTGATCCGGGAGGTGCTGCCAGCTTCGGTGAATGAGCCTCTGCAGTTCTTTTCAATACCAGTAGAGAGTTTGGTCCACGCCGCATTCGCGGCCTGCGCACTCGGATACTGATAGATGTCTTGACCCGTGGTTCCAAAATTTGCGGAATAACCGATCGCCATATTCATCGGCACGAAGAGTGCGGTGTAGCCACTTCCGTAGACGCAAATCGGCATTGGGTCTTGGCCGCCAGGCGGGATGTTGTATCCGGAGGTGAACCAATTGATCTGGCCGGCACTACTGCTGGTGCCCTTGGTAAGTGCACCAACAACATCGTTGGGCTGAAGCATGGAGTTCGTGGCGGCAACCAGGCTGGAAGATTCTGGCGGGTTGGCCAACGGCTGCTCAACTGCATGCGCGGAGGAGATTGAGCCAATACCCAACGTCAGCCCGAGTAGGGCGATCATTGCTGGGTTACGTGGGAATTTCATCGTGGGCCTCCAGAGTGCTGATGCAGGTTGGCATCAGTAAGCATTAGAGCATGGATCGGACAGTGAGTCCTGCTAGCCGCGTTTCTGCTCACTTAGGAGATCCCGGATCTCGGTGAGGAGCTGTATGTCAGCCGGCCGCGTATCCACCTCGTCTTGAGCGTGTCGTTGCCTGTACTTGTTCATGGGCAAGACGAATACGAAATAGAGCACCAACATGGTGATGATGAACGTGATGATCCCGTTGATCACGCCACTGAAGTCGAATACCTGTCCGTTGACAGTCACCGCCCCCACATCTACTCCACCACCAAGTGTGAGGCCTACAAGTGGATTGATGAGGGACTCTGTGAATGTGGTGACCAGTGCGGTGAATGCGGCGCCAGCAACAAAGGCAACCGAAAGGTCAATGACATTGCCTCGGGCGATGAAATCGCGAAAGCCCTTGAGCATCGGATTACCCCTTCATAACGATGATGGTCAGGGTTCCATCCGAGGTGGGGTCACCGCCGCCCGGTGGGGTGGCGAGCACCTTGACCTTGGCTGTCCCAACCGCTTTGGCGGTAATGGACCACAGGGTGGTTCCTGGCACACCGACCATGCCCTCAGGTGAAGCGGGTGCCTGGTAGATGCCTTCACCAACCTTGATGGCCTTCTTATCCCCACTGACCTTGGTGGACCAGGTGTAGCCAGTGGTGCGATTCGTGGAAAGGCTCAACACGATGGATTCGCCAGGGATCAGGCGGACCTGCGCGGGTAATTCCGTCACCACGAGGGTGGGCTTCTTGGCAGCGTTGGCTGGGGCCCCGAAGGCAACGGTTGCCGCAATTACCAGGGCCAGGGCTGTGATCACTCGAGTAAGTACACGCATAGGTTCAGTATGGCCTATTGAGTGCATTCAGTAGCGTGTGCGCGTGATCGCCGAGGACGCTCTTCTCGCCGCGTGCGCGTCCATACTCAATGACGGCGACGTGGTGACAGACCCCGATCGGCTTCCCTCATATATACGTGATCGGAGCCTCAGCACGCCTGCGGGTGAGCCCATAGCGGTGGTCTTCCCGCGCACCACGGATCAGGTTGCCGCCGTGATGCGCGAAGCTCACCGCCTACGTGTCCCGGTGGTGCCACGCGGTGCTGGCTCAGGCCTCGCGGGGGGCGCCAATGCCATCGATGGGGCACTGATGCTCTCCCTGGAAAAGATGCGTGACGTGCTCAACGTTGATGTTGCCAATGGGTATGTGGAGACACAGCCAGGAATCTTTAACACGGAATTACGTGAGCACGTGGCCAAGTACGGGCTCTGGTACGCACCGGATCCAGCGTCCAAGGATTTTTGCTCCATCGGTGGAAACGTCAACACCAATGCCGGGGGCCTGTGTTGCGTGAAGTACGGCGTTACACGCGAGGCAGTGCTTGGTTTGGAGGTGGTCCTAGCTGATGGTCGCATCACTCGCCTGGGGCGCAAAACCGTCAAGGGGGTTGCGGGTTACGACCTTGCGGGGATGATCGTGGGCAGCGAGGGAACGCTCGGCATTGTCACGATGGCGCGTCTGCGTTTGCGCCCCCTGCCGCCACCCCCGGCAACAACCGTGGCTGTGTTCTCCTCGATCGGCACCGCGGGGAAGGCGGTCAGCCAGATCATGGAACGGGTAACGCCGAGCATGCTGGAAATCATGGACTCAGCATCTATCCGTGCGGTGGAGGCGTATCGGCCGATGGGTCTCGACCCGAACGTGGGCGCACTGCTGCTTGCACAATCCGATGGACCAGGTGATGCCGCGAATGCCGAGGCTGAACTCATCATGGCAATCTGTGAACAGGCGGGCGCTGATGAGGTCTATCGATCCGAGGATCCCGAACAGGCGGAAATGCTGGTGGGTGCTCGGCGGATGGTGATTCCCGCACTCGAGGAACTCGGTGATTGGTTACTCGATGATGTTGCTGTTCCCCGCGACAAATTGGCCGAAGCCATGACGCAGATTCAAGTCATTGCAGCAGAGCACGATGTAGAGATCTTCACCTTCGGTCACGCTGGGGATGGAAATCTTCACCCAACAATCGTCACCCCCCGTGGCGATCAACCTGCTGCTGAACGCGGTATCGCCGCTTTCTACGCAATCGTTGATCTCGCCCAGGAGCTCGGTGGAACGTGCACGGGTGAACACGGTGTGGGCTTGCTTAAGCGTGAATCACTCGCCCGCGAACTTGATGAACCCGCAATTGAACTGCATGCGCGCATCAAGCAGGCCTGGGATCCCGAGGGAATCCTTAACCCTGGGAAGGCCGTTCCTCGCTGGTAGGCGATTCGAGGGCAATCTCAGGCTCGTCGAAGTCAGCCACCTCTTGCTGCGCTGGGCGGCGAATGATCCAGGTGAAGAACACCACGATCGCGATCAAGCCTGCGATGACCTCGATCATGTTGAGGATGCCACCTTGGGCGAACTCGATGACTGTTGATCCGATTTGCTGGCTCAGGATGAATACCGCCATCACCAGCACGAACCAACCGAATGCCTTTCGCAGGAGATCGGGATGGATCTTGCCCACGAGCCGAGAGCCAATGAGCGCACCGACCACGGCACCCGCGGTGATGATCAGGGTGATGGGCCAATTGATTTCCGTCTCCGGATTGATGCTCACGAAACTGCCATTACCGAATTGCAGTAGATAGCCGAAAAATCCCGAGAACGACTTCATAGCGACCACGAGCAGCGAGGTGGCCACCGCATTCGGCATCGCCAGACCGCCGAGGAGTGCGAGTGCTGGTACCACGAGGAATCCGCCGCCGGCGCCCACCAGCCCGGTCACCAGACCCACTACAAGGCCATCGAGCAAGATGCGGAAGAGCGGTAGCCCTTTGTGCGGGCCATGTCCCTTGACCTGCCTGCGGCCGCGGATCATGGCAACGGCCGTGACACCCATCATCACGGAGAACGCGGCAAGCAGGAGTGCGCCGGGCAGCAGTTGGCCGACCTGACCGCCGATAAACGCACCTACCATGCCGGCGGCGCCGAAGAGCAGGCCGGTGCGCCAAATCACACGCCCGGCGCGGGCATGGCCGAGTAAGCCAAA
>JBJOIE010000044.1:0-2803 GCA_046047295.1 Actinomycetota bacterium
CTCGCGCTGGTAACCGCTGTTGCAGTGCGGACGATCGCCACCCGCCTGGAATCGAGACGGTCACACTCGGCGTGACCTACCAGTCTGCGTCGATCTCCACATCCTCACGGTGAACCAGATCTGGTGCAAAGGCTGGAACGCAGATGGCGATGTATCGCGCACCGTCAGGGGTGGTGTATCGGATGCGCTCACCTGAGCGAGTAAAGACCGCCTGTCCCGCAGATACAAGCGTGGGGCCATCATCTGCCTCGACGACGATGGAACCATCAAGCACCAGGGTGAACTCATCAAACTCCGGAGTTTGAGCCGGTTCTTCCCAGCCCGCCGGGGCGATCATGTGGGCAATGGACACCGATTCATGTCCGGTGGCAACAAGGCCCACAAATTCTTCAATGGTTTTTCCACCGGGCACCGGAATTTGGACCGGACCGGGAATGAGTTCGGGCACGTGGTTCCTTTGTTAGTAGGTGCGATCTTCTGCTCGCGCAATGAGATCATCGGGCCCGAATGCTTGCGGGAGAATCTCGGCGAGGGTACGCATGCCTTCTGGTGTGGTGATCAAGGTATCGGGGTATCCGTTCTCCCACAGCAACTGCCGGCATCGGCCACAGGGCATTAACGAATTTGCGTGTTGATCCACACAGGTAATCGCCACGAGCTTGCCACCACCGCTGGCATGAATACTTGACACCATCCCGCACTCGGCGCAGAGGCCAACACCATACGCAGCATTTTCCACATTGCAGCCGCTAACGATTCGGCCATCATCCATGAGGCCAGCAACACCGACCTTGAATTTGGAGTAAGGGGCGTACGCCTTGTGCATGATCTCGATTGCTGAAGCGAGAAGGGCATCCCAGTCCACGTCTTTTGGAGTGATTCCTTTGGGGCTCACGGCTTGCCTTCCTATTGCTTCTCATATGGCTGGCCATCGGCAGCCGGCGGGCGGGCTCGGCCAACAAGGCCGGCCACCACGATGATCGTGACGAGGTAGGGCGCCATGGCCAGGAACTCACCGGGAATGGGAGTTTCGATCAACGCAAGCTTTTGCTGCAGCGAATCGGAGAAGCCGAAAACAAGGGCGGCAAGGAACGCACCGATTGGATTCCAGGCACCGAAGATCATCGCCGCCAATCCGATGAAGCCACGTCCTCCCGTCATCCCCTCGTCGAAACGGCCCACCGTGCCGAGGGTGAACCACGCACCCGCAAAACCTCCCACCATGCCGCCGTAGATGACCGCGAGGTAGCGAGTCTTGAACACGCTCACCCCGAGGCTGTCTGCCGCCTTCGGGTTTTCACCTACCGCGCGAGTGCGCAGACCCCAGCGCGTGCGGAAGAGGAAGTAGGTGGTGAGCCCGATGAGCACATACATCCCATAAACCATGATGGTCTGGTTGAACAGGGCCGGCCCAATGATCGGAATGTCACCCAAGATCGGAATTTTGATCGCCGGGAAGATGGGCGCGTTATTCCATTCGGGCTTGTTCACCAGGAGTTGCGCGGTGAGGAAAGACGTAAGACTCAAGATCAGCAGGTTGATCACCACTCCGATGATGATCTGATCAACTCGGAAGTTCACGGCCAGGACGGCGAGGAGCAGCGCCAGGATGCCACCCACGATCACTGCCGCGAGCAAACCCACCCAGCCGCCGATGAGTGAACCAAACACCACCCCGGTAAATGCCCCGCCCAGCAGCATGCCCTCGATACCGATGTTGACCACACCCGAGCGCTCGCACAGGATGCCCGAGAGGGCTCCGAGCGCGATGGGTGTGGAGCGGGCAACCGTTGAGACGAGCATGCTGGTGAGGTTGAACTGCTCCCCTGCCGTGGCCCAGATCATGAGCGCCACCACGAACACCGCGAAGGAGATTCCGAGGATCATCGTCGACTTGCTTTGGAACCCGCGGAAGAACTGCGAAGCGCCGAGGAAGGCCAGCACCATCGCCAAGATGTACAGCGAGCCAGTTGATGGGATGGCTACTGGGTCGAGTTGCACGTTTTCGTCAGCCAGGCTCAAACCAAAGGTGGCGGCGCCATCGGCTGCCGGCGCGAAGATGAACATCACCACGCCGGACAAGACGAGCATGACTATGCCCAGGATGCGTGCCCGGCGGATCTGGGCCTTAGTGAGTTCCTTGGTGCGCTTCTCGCCGTAGGCGTAAGACTCCTCGGGCAGCTCGGGTCCGGCAGGAGTCATCCGGATATCGCTGCTCATGATCCCCATCCCTTACTGATCTGGGTCGAGGCCACCGGGGCCTTGAGCCGGAAGATCGCCGCAATAAGTGCCGGCGCGGCCACAAAGATGATGATGAGCGCCTGGATCACGCCCACCAGATCGATTCCCACATTCGCACTTGCTTGCATCTGCTGACCGCCAGCGCTGAGGGCACCGAAGAGGAGCGCAGCGAACACGACACCGATGGGATTCGACCTGCCAAGTAGCGCAACCGCGATACCGTCAAAACCGATACCTGCGGAGAAACCAGGAGTGGCTCGGTCCAGCACCCCCAGTACCTGGCCGGTACCGGCAAGACCTGCCAATGCACCAGCGATCATCATCACCAGGATGTAGGTGCGGCCAACGGACATACCCGCATATTTCGCAGCTGCCGGATTGGCACCAACCGCGCGGAACTCAAAACCTGTTGTGGTTCGGAAGAGAAGCCAGTGGATGAAGACCGCAGCCAACAGCGCAATGACCAACCCCAAGTGCACCCGAAGTGCTGGATCAATCGACGTGAGTAGCCCCGGTAGGGCGGCCGTGGGCTCAACATTCTTCGAGACGGGATCGTTGCGAC
>JBJOIE010000045.1:0-4911 GCA_046047295.1 Actinomycetota bacterium
ATTCGCAATGGTGTGGCGCACCGTTTCGGCAGCAGTGAGGTGTACATGCTCGAACGCGGCGACCGTCTCGTTGTCATTCGCAATAACGATGAGGGCACATCATGAAAGCGATCATCCTCAACGGGTTCGGTGGCACCGAGGTGATGGAGTGGGAGCACGTCACCGATCCCACCCCAGGTCCAAGTGAAGTGATCATCGATGTTGCAGCAGCCGGAGTGAATAGGGCAGACCTGCTCCAGCGTCAGGGCAACTACCCGCCACCTGCTGGTGCTTCAGAGATCCTGGGCCTCGAATGTTCGGGAACCATCCAGTCCGTGGGTGCCGCACTCACCCTTGATCGCATTGGCGAGCGCGTGACCGCGCTGCTTGCCGGTGGTGGTTACGCCACCAAGGTGGCCGTGCCGGTAGGCCAATTGATGAGCGTTCCCGAGGGCGTGGACATCGTCACCGCGGGCGGCCTGCCCGAGGTTGCGGCCACCGTGTGGAGCAACCTGGTGCGTACGGCAAAACTCAATGAAGGGGAACTCGTCCTCATCCACGGAGGTGGTTCGGGTATCGGCACCATGGCCATCCAGCTGGCACGTGCCCTCGGCGCCCGGGTAGCCGTCACAGCGGGGAGCCAAGCCAAGCTCAATGAATGCGCAGCACTCGGTGCAGAAATCCTGATCAACTACAACGAGTCAGACTTCGTTACCGCGATCAAAGATGCCACCGGCGGCAAAGGCGCGGACATCATCCTGGACAACATGGGTGCTGCGTACCTCCTGCGCAATATCGATGCACTCGCTCGCAATGGCCGCATCGTGATCATCGGCATGCAAGGTGGCACCACGGCCGAATTCGACATCGCGCAACTGCTGCGCAAGTGCGGCACCGTGCACGCCACGAGCCTGCGCAGCCGCCCGGAAGCAGAGAAGGCAGCGATCTGCCGCGAGGTGGAAAAACACGTGTGGCCCTGGATCAGTGCAGGAATCATCAAGCCGGTTATTGGCGAGGTCCTACCCATGGATCAGGCCGCACGTGCCCACCAACTCCTCGCCGATGGTGCCGTTACTGGGAAAATAGTTCTCCAAGCTCCGTAACCACTGGGACTACGGAGTGGTGAGCGCAGCGATTCGCTTCATCAAGTACGGAGAGTGAAAGCCCATGTACTTCGCTTGAAGTACCGGATCACGCCAATCGGTGCCCCGCACCACTTCGCGGCAATTGGTCTGGCCACATAGGCAGGTGAACTCGTCATAATCCGAGGCGTCGCACATTGCGTAGTCAAAAGTGATTTCCTCACCTGGCTCAATGTCGCGCATCGCAACCAATACCTGCGAACCCGCAAGACCGCTATTCGGTTCACATGAGTGATTGAGCATGTCACCTGGTTCGCGCTCATCGCTGGAAACTAGGTAGAGGTCGTCGTCGATCTGAATGGATCGCGCCTGCCGATCAGCAGACATCGTGGAAAGGACCAGCCTGGTCACTACCCAACCGCCGAATGCGGCAACGGTCTCGCCGCGTGAAATGGGTTCGATGGCGAAAGATCCCCATCCCTTATCCCCAGCGGGGCGCGCCTGCGCCTTGGGGGTGAGCCAGTTGTAGTCCAAGGAACCACCTCTCATGGCCCCGGAGATCCTCACCCCGGGGAAGTCGGGCAAAGCCGCATGAGTGTGCCATAAAAAGGTGAACGTGCAAAGGGGTGCTCCCCCGGAGCGAGCTCGCCCGCACCCCGCGCCGATAGATTTGCCTGGTGATCGACCCCCAGATACTGCGCACCGACCCCGATCGGATTCGCGAGTCTCAGCGCCGCCGAGGCGAGGACGTGGGCGTGGTCGATCGTCTCATCGCCGCCGATCAGACTTCACGCAGCGAACGCCAACGCTTCGATGACCTCCGCAACCAGCAAAAGGCCCTCGGCAAGGAGATCGGACCACTGCAGGGAGCCCTGAAGAAAGCAAACGACGCCAGCAGGGCCGCGAAGCAGGCCGAGCTCGACGCGCTGATGGCGCGCGCCCAGGAACTCGCCGAGGAAGTGAAGGCCGCTGACTCGGCGGCCACCGCCGCCCAGGAAACCGCCGATGCGCTGTGGCTAGAAATTTCCAACCTGGTCAATCTCGATTCACCCGTGGGCGGTGAAGAAGACTTCCGGGTAATCGAACATGTGGGATCCCCGCGGGATTTCACCGCAGAGGGCTTCACACCAAAAGACCACATGGAGATCGGTGAACACCTCAATGCCATCGACACGGTGCGCGGGGCGAAGGTGTCCGGCTCACGCTTCTACTTCCTCACCGGCCCAGGTGCCGAACTCGAATTCGCGTTACTCAATCTGGCCATGGAGCATGCGCGCCGCCACGGGCTCATCCCGGTGATCACTCCTGCACTTGTTCTGCCTTCGGCAATGGAAGGCACCGGCTTCCTGGGCCAGGCCGCGGAAAACGTGTATCGCATCGAATCCGATGACATGTATCTGGTAGGCACCTCAGAAGTACCGCTTGCTGCATTCCACTCTGATGAAATCATCGACAAGTCCGAACTACCCCTGCGTTATGCCGGCTGGTCGAGCTGCTTCCGCCGTGAAGCTGGCTCCTATGGAAAAGACACCAAGGGCATCATCCGCGTGCACCAGTTCGACAAGGTTGAGATGTTCGTCTACTGCGATCCAGCAGATGCCGAGGCCGAGCACGCCAACCTGCTGGCCTGGGAGAAGGACTTCGTTGATGCGCTCGAGATTCCCTACCGCGTCATCGACGTAGCAACCGGTGATCTCGGATCGAGTGCTGCGCGCAAATTCGATATCGAAGCGTGGATTCCCACCCAGGGCGCCTACCGGGAGATCACGTCCACCTCGAACACCACCGAGTTCCAGGCCCGGCGCCTAAAAATCCGCATGCGCGATGAGGATTCCACCAAGCCGCTGGCCACGCTGAACGGAACCCTGTGCGCGATGCCGCGAATCATCGTCGCGCTACTGGAAAACCATCAAACCGCCGACGGCAACGTGGCCATCCCCGTTGCGCTGCGTCCTTACCTCGGGGGGCGAACCCACCTGTCATGAGCAGTTCACCAAAGGCTGGCACCAATGCCGAACAGAATGATCGCGAATACGGCCGACCCTACGAACTCAACACCGATCCGAGTCATCCACTGCCCAGCGTGACCGATGGGCTCCCCGTTGACTGGCGCCCCGAACTCATCGCCATTGATATCGATGACACGTTGACCACCTGGATGGGCACCGTGCTCCCCGAGGTCACGGATGCGATCGAACGCGCTATCGACGCCGGTATCCACGTAGCGCTTGCCACCGGGCGCAGTATTTCCACCACGGTTCCCGTGGCACGTGCCTCGGGCATCACCGATCTCATCGTGTGCAGCAATGGCGCGATCCTGGCCAGCGTTGAAACCGAGAAGGCGATCGAGGCCGTCACCTTCGATCCCGAACCCGTGGTCAACGAACTGATGAACCTCATCCCGGATGCGGTCTTCGCCGTAGAGGACATGCACGGTAACTTCCGCACCACCCATCCTTTCGATGCGGGTGCTCTGGGCATGCGGCTCGACATCGCACCTATCGATGAACTCGTGAAAGATCCGGTTACTCGCCTGGTGGTGCGCAGTGAGCATCACGCCACCGATGGTTTCGGTGCCGTGGTGGAACACTTGGGCCTGCACTCGGTCGTCTTCGGTGTGAGCCAAGTGGCGTGGATGGACGTTGGCCCCCATGGCGTGAACAAGTCCACCATGCTCAGTGAACTGTGCGCACGCCGGGAAATCGATCCAGCACGCACCATCGCCATTGGTGATTACTACAACGATGTGGAAATGCTCAAGTGGGCTGGACTCGGCGTTGTCATGGGTCATGCGCCTGAAGACGTGCGCAGATATGCAAATGCGGTGACGAACCCAGAGCCGGGCATCGGCGTGGTTGAGGTCATCAACGCCGCCCTCCGCCCCTAATAACGCCGAACCGGCGCGTTTTGACTGCCGAACTGGCGCGGTTTGACTGCCGAACCGGCGGGTTTTCAGTGTCGAACTGGCAAATCAACTAGCTCAGGCCGAGGCCGATGGCATCGGCGATTGCACTGCGCCAATCACGCATCTCGGGCATGCCCGCCTCCGCCCAACGATCGTGACCAAGAACCGAATATGCCGGCCGGGGAGCCGGGCGAACAAATTCCTCACTCGTCACCGCAATCACCCTGCTCGGATCTGCTCCGATCAACCGGAAGATCTCTTGGGTGAAGCCGTGCCAGGACACTTCACCACTATTTGTGCCATGGAAGACGCCAGCAGCAGGGCGCGCATCAAGGAGTAATGCAATCTGGGCGGCGAGATCCCGAGCAAAGGTGGGCTGACCGATCTGGTCATCCACTACGCGAACGGTGTCATGCTCCTTCTCTAAACCCAGCATGGTCTTCACGAAGTTGTTGCCCTGCAAGCCGTAGAGCCAGGCAGTTCGAATGATGTAGTGCCGGTCTGGCAACACGTCCTGCACAGCGAGTTCGCCTGCCAATTTGGTTCGCCCGTAGGCAGAGCGCGGATCCGGTACAGCATCCTCCGCATACGGCGATGACGCATCGCCTGAGAACACGTAATCGGTGGAGACCTGAACCAACCAGGCACCGTTCACAGCGCACGCATCGGCCAACACCCTCGGCCCATCCGCGTTCACCACAAATGCAGAATCCTCATTTTCTTCAGCCGCATCAACCGCGGTCCACGCAGCGCAGTTGATCACCACATCTGGGGCAAAATCCGTGAACGCAGCCGCAACTGAGTCTGCCGAAGTGATATCAAGATCGGGCAGATCAAGGCCCAACACCTCATCACCCTCGCGTAAGGCGTAGAGATCTACTAACTCAGAACCGAGCTGACCGTTCGCCCCGGTGACGAGTACCCGCATCTTCAGCTACCGATGCC
>JBJOIE010000046.1:0-26284 GCA_046047295.1 Actinomycetota bacterium
AAGACCTTCGAACTGGGCGATAACCCGTTCTGCGCCACCTCGCCAGAAGGCAAGGCCTTTGCCTGCCTTCGCGCCTCGGATGCCACCGTGGCTGCCGGAGATCCAGTGACGTTCAAAGCGCGCAAGAGCATCTACGCTCCCGGAACGGAGGTCTGTCTCGCGCGCTCGACCGAGGCGTACGGAACATATGCGGGCCTTGCCGCATGCGCGCCGATCAAGCCCAATGGCACGGTCAGTCTCACCGTGGAACTCGGTGCCGTGGGCACGAGCTGGTACGACATCGGCGATAAGAAGTGCCTAGATAAGGCACCTGCCAAGCGCAAGCCGAGCAAGTGTGGAGATAACGGCGGGGTTCAATCCACCCCTGTTCAGGTGAAGGTCACCCCCGCCGCATCCTCCGACTAATAGTTGGGCTTATCCGGCTCTATTTGGCTCACCCAGGCATTGATGCCGCCACCCACGTGAATCGCGTTCAGGCCTGCGCCCTTGGCAACCGCAAGCGCTTCCGCCGAACGAGCACCCACCTTGCAAAACAACACGATTTGCTTGTCCTGCGGCAAGATCTCCAATGCGGAGCCATCAAGGAATTGGCCCTTCGGGATGAACTCCGAACCATCGATGGTGACGATCTCCCACTCGATAGGTTCGCGCACATCCACGAGCACGAAATCGCGCTGACCAGCTGCGCGTTCGTCGAGCATCTTCTTGAGATCAACCACAGAGATGGTGGATTCACGGGCGGCTTCGGCAGCTGCATCCGAGATCACCCCGCAGAAGGCGTCGTAATCAATCAATTCAGTTACCGTCGCATTCGGACCGCAGACGGCGCAGTTGGGATCCTTGCGAATGGCCACCTGGCGATAGTCCATCTCGAGTGCGTCGTAAACCATCAAGCGACCGAGGAGCGAATCACCCACGCCCGTGATGAGTTTGATGGCTTCAGTGACCTGGATCGAACCGATCGATGCACACAGCACTCCCAGCACCCCACCCTCAGCGCACGAGGGGACCATTCCCGGCGGCGGCGGTTCGGGATAAAGGCAGCGGTAGCAAGGACCATGCTCCGCCCAGAAGACAGATGCTTGACCATCGAATCGGTAGATTGAGCCCCATACGTAGGGCTTGCCAAGAAGCACGCACGCGTCATTAACGAGGTAGCGGGTAGCGAAATTATCCGTACCGTCGACGATCAAGTCATATTGCGCGAAGAGTTCCATCACATTGGAGGAATCGAGGCGCTCACCGTGAATCACCACGTCCACGAAGGGGTTGATTTCCTTTACGGAATCGCGCGCGCTTTCGGCCTTCGGGCGCCCCACGTCACTTTGACCGTGAATGATCTGGCGCTGCAAATTGGATTCATCGACCACGTCGAATTCCACGATCCCGAGGGTGCCCACACCTGCTGCAGCCAAGTACATCAACGCAGGGCTTCCCAGGCCGCCAGCTCCTACGCAGAGGACCTTGGCATTCTTTAATCGCTTCTGGCCCGTCATGCCAACGTCGGGGATGATGAGATGGCGGCTATAGCGGCGCACCTCATCCAGGCTCAATGATTCTGCGGGCTCCACAAGCGGCGGCAAAGACACAGAAACTCCTCTATATGAACATCACACCAAGTGGAAAGGAAGGTTACCTAGCCCCATGGGATGGTCGTGCCCAGGCTCAACTAATGCGAAGCCTGCGCAGTTACGACGAATAGGCAGACCCCTGTGCGACCAGGTTACGAAGGACACGCAGGCACACCGAGAGGGTAGCTAGGTCTGGGGATTCCACGGCGGCGATCTCCTGAAGGGTGGTGCGAGCCCGGGAAACTCCCTCCGCGTGCTCCATTTCCCAATTCTCAATACGCGTCAGCGCGGCAGCATCCGCCGACGTTTCGGCGATGACACGCGAAGTGAGGGCCGCAATCACCTGGTACAAATCCGTGCGCAATGCCTGGCGAGCAAGCGCACTCCACCTATCGCCCCGCGGCAGCTCCGTAATGTGAATCAACGTTCGGTCTACGTCGTATCTATCGGAGAGCGCGAAATAGAGAGGGATCACCGTCTCAGCGGACTCACCCGTTCTGTTGCAGATTTCAGTGATATCGAGCAAGGCAAATACATCCAGTGCAGCTGCCGCCTCCTGGGCTAGGTCTTGTGGTGCACCCGCATCTACGAAGCGCTCCACCCTGCGCGAGAAGCGTTCGGCTTCATTACCCCGGAGCATCTCAGGAACCTGGCCGGCGTGCGCAGCAATGTTTTCCCGGAAGGCAGTTACTTCCGCGCTGATATTCAGCTCAGCACCTCTGAACTGGAGAAACCATCGGGTGGCGCGATCGAGCAGCCTGCGCACCTCTAGTTGGAGTGCACTCTGGGCACTCGTGGGGATCGTGTTATCCAGACTGTTGACCCAGTCCCAGATGTGGCGAATGCCAAACACTTCCATGGCCGCCACGGCCGCCCGAACCACCTGAACCACATTTGCGCCAGTTTCTTCAATTGCGCGATAGACGAACGTCACGCCACCAACATTGAGCAACTGATTTGTTACCACGGTATCGATGATGCGATCACGCAATGGATGCTCGGCGATATGTGGCTTGAACTTCCGCTGCAATTCCGCTGGGAAATAGTTCACAAGTGCGGCTTCAAACCAAGGATCCGAACTGAGATTGCTTCGATTGAGATTCGCAGTGAGCCAAATCTTTGAGTAGGCCAGTAGAACAGCGAGTTCCGGGGATGTAAGGGCTGATCCCGCAGCGATCAAGGTAGTGAACTCTTCATCGTCTGGCAGAGATTCCAGCGCGCGATCGAGTAAGCCTCGGCGCTCCATTTCCCGGATCATCCGCTGGTGCACGGTGATGAGGGCGGGTGCACCGCGCCGCGCATTTCCTAGGACCACATTTTGGTCGTAGTTGTCCTGCAGCACCATTGACGCAACATCATCTGTCATGGCAGCGAGGAGCTGGTTACGTTCGTCCTGAGTCAGCTCCCCAGATCGAACCACGGCATCGAGAAGGATCTTGATGTTGACTTCGTGATCAGACGTGTCCACGCCCGCGGAATTGTCGATTGCATCTGTATTGAGTTTCACCCCATGTCGAGCCGCTTCGATTCGCCCTTTTTGCGTCAAGCCGAGATTTCCACCTTCACCAATCACCTTGACGCGGAGTTGGCCGCCATTCACGCGAATCGCATCATTGGCCTTATCCCCTACTTCGGTATTCGATTCATTTTGAGCCTTGACGTATGTACCGATTCCACCATTCCACAGTAGATCCGCCGGTGATTTCAATATGGCCGAGATAAGTTGATCCGGAGTCATGGCTGCATCGGTTTCTGGAATATCTAGGAGCTCGCGGATTTGGGCTGACAGTGGTACCGATTTGGCAGTCCGAGGAAATACCCCACCCCCCGGCGAGATGAGTGCCGCATCAAAATCTGCCCAACTCGAGCGAGGAAGCCTAAAAAGACGCTCGCGTTCCGCGAAGGTGCGAGCAGTATCCGGATCTGGGTCGATGAAGATGTGGCGATGATCGAAGGCCGCAACGAGTTTGATGTGTTCACTGAGCAGCATTCCGTTGCCGAACACGTCTCCACTCATATCGCCAATACCGATGACGGTGAACGGCTGCGTCTGCGTGTCAATGTCGAGCTCACGGAAATGACGTTTCACCGACTCCCACGCGCCTCGGGCGGTGATGCCCATCGCCTTGTGGTCGTACCCGACGGAGCCGCCAGAGGCAAAGGCGTCGCCGAGCCAAAAATCGAACTCCGCGGAAATGCCATTCGCGATGTCAGAGAAGGTGGCCGTGCCCTTGTCAGCCGCGACCACGAGGTAAGGATCGTCAGCATCGTGGCGAACAACATCGGTTGGTGGAATCACTGCACCATTCACAAGATTGTCTGTGATCTCCAATAGCGATGAGATGAATTCCCGGTAGGCCGCCGTACCGCCGGCCAGCCACGCATCGCGATCCCGGGCAGGATCGGGAAGTTTCTTCGGATAGAAGCCGCCCTTCGCCCCCACCGGCACTATGACGGCATTCTTCACTTCCTGGGCCTTCACTAGCCCGAGAATTTCGGTGCGAAAATCCTCCCTGCGATCACTCCACCGCAAGCCACCGCGCGCCACCTGACCAAAGCGCAGGTGAACGCCTTCAACCCTGGGCGAGTACGTCCAGATTTCAAACATCGGCGCAGGTGCAGGTATGTCTGGGATGAGGCGCGGCTGCAATTTGACGGTGAGCACATCCAGTCTGGACTCGTCGGAAGTGGACCTAAAGAAGTTCGTGCGCACAGAAGCTGAGATGAGCTGCATGAATAGGCGAAGTATGCGATCTTCATCCAAGCTCATGACGTCCGCTAACAGACTTTCAATACGTGCCCGTGCATCAGTCTCAGCAGTATCGCGGTCACCTACAAATCCCGGATCAAAACGAATACGGAAATAGTCCATCAAGTGAGATGTGATGTCTGGATGAGAAAGAACGGCCTGCTCAAGGTAACCCTGACCGAATGTGGAACCGATCTGGCGCATGTAACGCGCATAGGAACGGATCACCATGCATTCACGCCAGGTAAAGCCAGCAGTTGCGATGAGCGTGTTGAAGCTGTCTACCGCGAGGCGGCCTTGCCATGCCGCGCGGAAGCCATCCTCAAACCGATCGAAGAAGGAATCATCCACATCCCGGATGCGCTCGGGGAGGGTCAGCCCGAAATCAAGAATCCAAGCAGTGTCGTCACCCCTGGGATGGATCTCATAGGGATACTCATCGAGTACGTCCACTCCCAGGCTTTGAAGGAGCGGCAGGACGCGGGAGAGTGATAAAGCTTCACCCTTGCTCGTGATCTTGAATCGGACCTCCCTGGCATCAGAGACAACAGGCGCATACATCTGCAGGGACAATTCGCCCGCATCCAGTGCGCTGAGTGTTAAGGCATCGGCCACACCATCGTCAGGTGAGAAGTCCGCTTTATAGGAGTCCGAGAAGGCGCCATCAAATGTTTCCACGAGTGGGCGCGCACGCGAGCGATCAATGGTTCTTACCGCATATGCAGCGAATTCATCCTCCCAACTGCTTGCCGCGAGAGCGATTTCAGCTTGGAGCTCGTCCGAATCGAAAATGGGGAGCCCATCTTCGACGGGAACGTGCACAACGAAGTGGATGCGGGCCAACATGCCTTCAGAAATCAATACCGTGAAATCAACCGAGGTTCCACCGAATGTGCGAAGCAGGATCGCTTCCACTTTTTTGCGAACCGCGGTGGTGTAGCGATCCCTGGGAAGGTAAACCAAAACAGAAAGGAAGCGGCCGTAGATGTCCGGGCGGACAAAGACTCGTGATTGGCGCCTATCGCTCATTCCCACAACGGCTCGTGCAGTAGAGATGAGTCCTTGGGGCGAGATTTGGAAGAGCTCGTCGCGCGGATAGGTCTCCATGAATTGCCGAAGGTCCTTGGCGCTGTGGGATTCGGGAACATACTCAAGTTCGCGCAAGGTATCGACATACTTGCGCCGCAGAATCGGAATGTCTGTGATCGAATGCGTGTAGGCAGATGCCGCGTAGAGACCTAGGAACCGTTGCTCACCAATGACCTTTCCATCGGCATCAAATCGCTTGATGCCGATGTAGTCCAGATAGGCATTGCGATGAACCGTGGAGCGGGAGTTCGCTTTCGTGAGGACGAGCAGTTCCCGATCGCGTGCTTTTGCCCGAACAGCAGTGGGCAATATGGCAAAACTCAAGGACACGGAATCATCGAGATCCTCGGGCAATCGAAGAATGCCTAAACCACTTCCGGGAACCGGACGCAGGGCGTCTTCACCGTCAACGTGGATCAGATCGTATTCCCGATATCCGAGGAAGGCCATGTTGTCTTGGGCGAGCCACTCCAGCAGCGCCACCGCTTCTTCGACATCCACCGAGGGGATCCCCGGAGGTGGGCTCTTGCGTAATGCGGCCGCGATCTCCAGGGCCTTCGTCCGCATGGGAACCCAGTCCGTGACCGCTTTACGCACATCTCCCAAGACTCGGCGAAGGGTGCTCATCAGCGTCTGCAGATCATCGTCGCGATAGTCGCGCTCCAACTCGATGCGCATCCAGGACTCGTGCAAGGAATCCGGCGTATGCGCCACATCAGCATCAATCACCTGAATGAGCTCACCCGCCTCATCACGCTGAACGGCCAATTGCGGGTGGATCAGCAGATGCACCGTTCGACCATCGGCGCTTAGCTGATTGGCCACGGAATCGACGAGGAACGGCATGTCATCGGTGACGATGTCAATGATGGTTCGACCCAACTGCTCATCATGGGTCGCCCTAATGAGTGTCTCCCCCGCCACTCGCCGTGCCGCCCACCACCGCATGTCCGCAACGCTTGCCTCGAGCGTCTCACTGCTGCGTTCAGCAAGGTCTGAAGGATCGACAAAGCGGTAGAAGCGTTCGTTGAGAACTCGCTGGAGTGCCTCGTCATCGCGCGGCTCACTCATGGATGGCTGGCCCGTCGGACCCACAGCTATCGCCCTTCCTCGGCACTCGCCCGCCCGCAGTCTCCCCTACGTCAGCCCCGGGAGTCAATGCCTTGCGGCTGTATCGGTGTGCCACTATCTCGCCATGGCAAAAGACGTCAGCGTCATTCAATCCTTCCCATCAGATGTGTCTAAAACATTTACCTGGCTGTCCAATCCAGATGCCATTAGCCGGGTGTGTGCCGCAACAGGCTCCCTGGAGACCACAGTTGACGTGGTCCCGGAATCCGTCACCGGCGGAGTTCGGATCACCACCGTGCGCGTACTGCCTGCGGACGTTCCAGCAGCAGCACGTTCCTTCGTGGGAGAAACCATCACGGTAACCGAGTCTCAACTGTGGACCGCTTCGCAAGGCGACGGTTCACGCGCGGCCACAGTTGAGGTGAGTTTTTCAGGTCCCCTGGGCTTTGCCGGTGAACTCGCTCTGCGACCCACGTCCAGCGGCTGCGAGTTGATTACTCGGGGGAAGATGAAGGCCTCTGTTCCACTCATCGGCGGATCAATTGAATCCGTTGCAGTGGAAACTACGGAAAAGTATCTGCGGGTTCAAGAACGACTTGCTCGCGAAGAACTCGGTTCCTAACAGGCCTCACGCACGAGGGCGTTTTCCCACGCCTTTGGTGACGTATGCAGGGCCGTGTGCAACACAAAACTCCTTCTCGAAGCGTCCATCAGATTCGCCCCGATCGCTACGAGATCCTCTGGGCCAGGCCCGATGACGTGCACCCGAGTTCCGGTGGCGGCAACTTTGGCGGCTTCCGCACAGCACGCCTTGGTTACTTCCGCCCGCCAGCGCCGTTCGAGTTTGGCCGAGAGGTGATCTGGAACGTCCATTTCGAATGACACCATTGGTGCCACAACGAATACTTCGTCGAGCCCCACGTGTTCTAGAACATCGACCGACGTCGCCGAAAGAGCACCGCCATCAACATAACTACGACCATTGATGCTGACCGGGGCAAACCA
Source organism: Actinomycetota bacterium (assembly GCA_046047295.1). GTDB lineage: Bacteria > Actinomycetota > Actinomycetes > S36-B12 > S36-B12 > VGCC01. Next base: position 7,486 of record JBJOIE010000046.1, read on the forward strand.
ACCCGGGATTGCACATGAGGCAACAACCGCTTGATCCAGTGAGGCGACCGGTGCACCAGGTCTACCAAAGACCACTCGATGTGCATCTTGGTAATCCATAGCGACAACCCACAGTTCAGGCGTGCTTGGCCACTCGTTCCCGGCACGCGCATGCGCCACGAGTTGCGCGATGCGATCCAGGTTGCGTCCGCCTGCAGGGAGAAACGCAGATAGCGCTGCGGTAGGCGGCACCTTGCCCAGGTGTCGCAAAGTCTCACGAATGAGTGCAGGGGAACCTGGGCCAGTGAGCTTAGGCAGTCCGGGCCGGTGACCGCCCGTTGCTTCATCGGCATCAAACTCGAAGCCCGCCAAGGGACCCGTGGTCACGTCGTGATCGTCGTAGTGATCGCGCAACTCCGACAGGCCCACCCCCGATGCAAGAAGCGCACCGAGCACCGAACCAGCAGAAGTACCCACGATGATTTCGAAGGAGTCCATCGAAACACCAAGATCTTGCTCCAGGCTGGTCAGCGCTCCCACCGCCCAGGTGCCACCCAGAACCCCGCCGCCGCCGAGTACCAGCCCTCGGCGCGAAGTCCCTGGTGCACTCATTGCTTCATTCTGCGCTACGGGCGCCCCGGATTTCGCATGAGCGCCACGATCTGCCGGGACATTTCTGTGACATTCACCGGCCACGACACAGCGCGAAGGTCAAAGGCAAGGGGGGTGCGTGGCCCTACGCTGCGAGGGTGCACTTCCCCACCTGGGCACACTCGCTCAAGAAACTTGCCCTACGGCGCCATTTTCGTCATCCTGGAACGGTGTTTGGCCGTTTCCCACGAACATCCCTCACTGCCGCCGGCACCCTGAGTCTGGGTGCAGGGCTGGTTTTCGGGATGCTCGTTCCTGCTTCGGCAACCGACGACTCGCCTGAAATGGTCATTGCCGCTGAAGTCGCGCCGATAGACGCTGTTGAGTCACTTCAACCTGAATCGACGGAAGCAGCCACGCCAGCGGTGGAAGTCGTCCCCGCAGAAATCACGGCGCTGGCGGCGGAAGGTCCCCGTCCCACCAAGTATCGAAAGCCCAAAGCCGCAACGCGGACTAAAAAAGCCAAGCACGTACCCGACCGTCCACTCGATGGCGGTGAAGGTCGCCGCATCGTGTACGACAAGACGCTCATGCATGTCTGGCTGATGGATAAGAATGATGAAGTGGTGGCTCGTTACCCAGTCGTGGGACGCTGGGATCGGCCAGTACTAGGCGAATACAAGATCTATTCGCAATCGCCGAAGAGCGGCAACCCCAACTCTGAGGTCACCTTCGATCACATGACGAGATTCGCTTACGGGCTCGATGGCAAGACTCCGATTGGCTTCCACAGCATTCCCAAGTATTACGACGGCCGGATGATGCATTCAACGGATCAACTTGGCCTTCCCGTTGCCACCGGTGGTTGCGTTCGCATGGCCGCAGAAGACGCAGAGTTCCTCTATAACTGGGCAAAGAAGGGTGACAGAGTCATCGTCCTTCCTTCACCGGACTAACCATCACGCTACGCCGCGAGGCCCTCCACCAGACGCCGAAGTGCGTTTTTTGTCGATCGATCAACTCGGCTTTCACTGGGCAACATTCCTCGCCATTGCGCTCGGGCCAGGGCCGAGTCGGCAGGAAATGTACTGAGGCTCACATCTCTTCCGCACCGCTCAAGCACGGAGCGCACCTCGGCCAGATCACTCGATCGCGAAGACTGATTCACGATCACGTGAACCGGTGCCGATTCCTTGTTCTGCCCCAGAGCACGCGCGTCGCGCTGATAATCGGCCAGATCACTCAGGGCAAAGACAAGTCGCTGAACGGCGAGCGGATTGGCTTGGGTAACGATCAACATCGCATCCGCGTGATCCAGCACAGCGCGCGTCACAGCTCGGGGATTCGCCCCACGCGCAGCGGGATCACTCGTGTCATGTAGTCCTGCAGACGCATCCACGACAACCAGCTGGTGCGTTCCCGCCGCCCATTCCAGTACTGACCCGAGCGAGTGCGCTGCTATCTCGGGCCATCGATGCGGATCGGATAGTCCGGTGAGAACCCGCAATCCTGGAGCAACCTCAGTGAGCACCGACCGGGCCGAGTCGTGATTTAGTCCGGATCGTTCAGCGAGCCGGCAAGCCAGCAAGAGGGAATCACCCTCACGGGAAAGGCCGACGTGCGTTCCGATCGCAGCGCCTTCTATGTCGGCATCAATCAGACAGGTCATCACACCCGTTCGAGCCGCCTGATCGGCCAGAGCGATCGCCAGGGTGCTCCGGCCAGGGGCGCCTGGAATGCCCCAGACTGCAACCACACGTCCACGCTGTTCGCTTGTCTCCCGCACTTCTGAAGTGGAATCCGCAGTGACGCTGCTCGTTCGTGCAAGTGCGTCCTCGACCATGAGTGCAAGTTCGTCAGGATCGGCGGTGACGTTGATGTGCGTAAGTACTGGTGTGCTCGGGATGATGTAAGGGTGTTCCCCGATGAGCACAACGTGCGAGACGTGATCCGTGAGGCGGTGGAGCACATCCGCTGTGAGCCTTTGGGTGCGCTGGGAGATGACCACACTCAGACCAGGCTCTACGAGGGCGGCGGCAGCTAGGTCTACCGCATCGATACATTCCCTGACTATGGTAAAGCCGCGTTCGATAAGCGCGCGTGTAAGGGAGTGACCGTGCTCAAGGTCAGGAACGCATAGGAGCACTCTCGCGTTATCAGGATTCGCGCGGAGCACCGTCATCCCCCACCACTTCTTGTGCGCCGACGCTCACCTGTTGAAGTTCGTCCTGTTCTGAAATAGGAACGGCGATGAGGTCAATCGTGCCCGAGCGAATAGCCGCCACAACTTCAGGAACGCGTTGTTCCGGGAGAGCAAGGACCACGGGAATGCTGCCGCCCAGCCCGGTCACCTCCGGAGCCACATCGGCCACACGTACCTGCGCTACGGCAAGGCGAGGAACAACAGAAGTACCTGAGGTATCCGTTTCAGCAACCCACACATCAACAACATCACCCGGCAGGAGCCCGGGAGGCATGTGCAGTGCATCCACCGGAACACTGATGAATCTCATTCCTTCATCCGAGGTGTCAGCAACGGCCGAGCGCGGAACCAATTGCCCCGCGTGTAGCGGCCAGTTCAGCGATCCAGCGGGATCGGAATCAGCGGGAAGGTAGGCGTTACCCGCGGCACCGAGCTGCACCGTCACAGGCGTGAGATCGCTCAGTGGGGCACCCGCACCCAGATCACGCGTGGCCTGCCAGACCGTCACGGTGTCTTCGTCGCTAGAGAGGACGAGTGCTCCAATGAACATAGACCCGACCACGAACAATAAACCCACCCACATCCGCAAATCGGAAACTCGCGGTCGGCGACGTTTCGCACGCGCAACCGAAATCTCCCGCACTGGCCGAGCCTCTGATGATCGTGCTCGCCACGCGCGCCCACTAGCTAGTCCCACTGCAACCTCCTGAGTGACCGACGTGCACTTCCGGGAGGAGCATGCGTCATTTCGGCACGCCGTGTTAAAAGTTATCCACAGGGTGTATCGCCGCGGGACATGGTTTGGCACTATTCGTCTGTGGCCGGACCGAGATTTCTCACGCTGTCGGACGTTGCAGAGACGCTCAACATCTCTGCTGCACAAACCTATGCTCTCGTGCGAAGTGGCGAGCTACCAGCAATCAAGGTGGGCGGCCGCGGGCAATGGCGGGTGGAAGCAAGTGAACTCGAAAGCTACATCGCTCGCATGTACGAACACACTCGTCAATTGATTCGCAGCGACGAATTCAGCACCGAAGAAACCGCGCACTCGTGAGTCACTTGGCTATTTAGCCGCGCGGTGAAAATCAATCTGCGCCACCGATCCAAAGGGAACCGTCCATTCCACTCCTTGCTCGTCGTGGACGGAAATAAAGTCCTCGCCCAATTGCGCGCGACCATGCACACGCAGCCCGTCTAACACGTGCACGCGCACCGGTTGGTTCTCGGCTGCTCGAACCTGATGCGACCAGGATGAAACCATCCTTGGCTTTGTGGCATGAGTCTGGTCACGCTCATCTCGTAGCGCCCAAGGCACATTTCGAATCCAGGCAATTGCAGGCCAAAAGACCATACATAGTTCGTACTCACCCTCATCAGGTTCCAGCAAAACTCCAGCGCTGTGGAGGGAGTGGACTCGCCCCTTCACGCGCGGCACCTCCACCGGTGGCTGTCGCTTCAGGCCGATCACAATCTCGGCGCCACGGGCAGCAGCAAGCCGGTCATTCAAACGAATGCGGGCACGTTCAATCATGGCTACCGCGGCTATGTCGGCTCGAGTATCCAACGTGTCTTCGGCGATTGGAATCTGCACCGCGAGTGCTTCCCAGTCCATCGAGGCGATCGGGTCAGCACCTTCTGAGTCCATCGCAGGGTTGTTCACGAAGTAGGGATGCCCTGGATCGGTCGGCTCCAAACAGGCTTACGGCCAGGTTTGGAATCCGCCGCGTTGGGCATCCCATCACCATGACGGCAAACGAGAGGGCAGCAGGCAGGGTTATCCACAGGCGCCCATTTTCCTGCCTCAAAGAGTTGTAAACGATATTAAATTGCATCAAATAACATTAAATGCAAAGCTCACGTCAGGAGGCACCATGTCTATCCCAGCAATCTCAGATTGGGCGCCCCTTCCCCACTCCCATCCCTTCGCCGACAGCTCACACGCCCCAGGCTTGCGCCTAGTGCCTGGAGGAGGTCAGGCGCCGGCTGAGCAGCTCGCTTTGCCGTTGCAGTGGCACATTGCACCGGGTGTCCCTGCCCATCCAAGTGCCGAGATCCACTCAATCGTTGATCCCTTTGCGGACGTGCCCGATGAAGACAGTGCGGAGTCAGATACCGAACTCCTCGCCGGGAGCATGCCCGATCCCAAGAGTTGGACCGCCCAAATCGCCCGCGCCATTTATGAAGTAGCCCATGGGGAGCGGCCACCAAGCCAGCTCCACAAGTGGGTCACTAGGCCGCAGGTGGCGAAACTTGCCGCACGGGGTCAAAGTTTCCGACGCCATCCGGCCACAAAGTCGCGCGGTAGCACCTCGCGCCTACGTCGGATCCGCGGAGTGCGCTGCTGTTACGTTGCACCCGGCCTGGTGGAAGCCTGCGCGGTCATCGAAGGCACCACGCGTTCGAGTGCTATGGCGTTGCGCTTACAAGCGCACCGCGGGCGCTGGATCGTCACCGCGGTGGAAATGCGCTAACTAGCTTCCTACCTGTGCTGCTCCGGCAGGAGTCATATTCGCCTGGCGCAGCAGTCTGTGGCTTAACGCTGGCGCTTACGGTTGGCGCGCTCTGCTCTGCGTCGCTCGGCTCGGCTGGCATTCGGGTCCACCTCGATCGGACTTTCACCGTCCGCATCAATGGCCCCATGCTCCACCCCACCGGCTTCATCCGGTGCCGAGTACTCCATGTGTTCGGGTCGATTCGGACCGATGCCCTTGGCCTGAATCGTCGGTGGCGCACTTTGCTCCGAGCCAGCAGCTACGGCCGCTGCCAAACCTGCAAGAGCAGGTGAGGCTGAGGCGTCTTCGATTTCTTCCATGGCTTCAGCAGTCTCCGGTGAAACCGGCTGCTGCACCTGCACCTCTACGTGGAAGAGATAACCCACCGTCTCTTCCTTGATGGCGTCCATCATGGCGACAAATAGGTCATAACCTTCGCGCTGATACTCAATGAGCGGATCACGCTGGGCCATAGCCCGCAGGCCGATGCCATCGCGCAGATAGTCCATTTCATACAGGTGCTCACGCCACTTGCGGTCCAGCACCGAAAGGATGACCCTACGTTCAAGTTCACGGGTGACTTCCTCGCCGAGTTCCTCCTCTCGGCGGGTGTAGGCATCCTCCGCATCAGCAACGAGAACTTCCACCAGGTAATCGGCACTTAGCCCTGCGCGGCCAGCCCCCGACTCGGCCTCCACCTGCTCAATGGTGAGCGAAACCGGAAAGAGCTGACCCAACGCGGTCCACATTTGCTCAAGATCCCAGTCTTCGGGATAGCCATCGGCCGTAGCCGCGCGTACGTAGCCCTCGACGGTGTCTGTGATGAAGCTACGCACCTGCTCGGTGATGTCTTCGCCCTCGAGAACCCTTCGGCGTTCGCCATAGACCACCAGACGTTGGTTGTTGAGAACATCGTCGTACTTGAGCACGTTCTTACGGATTTCAAAATTCTGGGCTTCTACCTGTGTCTGCGCAGACTTGATCGCATTCGACACCATCTTGGCTTCGATGGGAACGTCATCAGGAACGTTGAACCGGCGGAGGAAGGCATCAACCATGTCCGCCTTGAATAGGCGCATGAGATCGTCTTCAAGGGAAAGATAGAACTGAGACTCTCCAGGATCGCCCTGGCGTCCGGAACGACCACGGAACTGATTATCAATGCGGCGTGATTCGTGACGCTCTGTAGAAAGTACATACAGTCCGCCGAGACCAACAACTTCCTCATGCTCTGCGGCAACGCCGGCCTTGGCCTTTTCCAGTGCCGCTGGCCACGCTGCTTCGTACGCTTCAGCATCCTCAAGTGGATTGAAACCCTGCTGCGATAGCGCCGCAGCGGCCATGAATTCGGGATTTCCACCTAGCATGATGTCGGTTCCGCGGCCTGCCATGTTCGTGGCCACCGTTACCGCACCACGACGCCCGGCCTGGGCCACGATCGCGGCCTCGCGTTCATGCTGCTTGGCGTTGAGGACTTCGTGGGGCACACCATTCTTCTTAAGCAGTCCCGAAAGAAACTCGGACTTCTCCACGCTCGTGGTACCGATCAGGATTGGTTGACCCTTTCGGTGGCGCTCCACCACATCTTCGATGACTGATGCGTACTTGGCCTCTTCGGTGCGATACACCAGGTCAGATCGATCGATGCGTTGCATGGGGCGATTGGTGGGAATCGGTACCACGCCGAGGTTATAGATCTGATTGAACTCCGCGGCCTCTGTCATGGCCGTGCCAGTCATTCCACCGAGTTTGTCGTAGAGGCGGAAGAAGTTCTGCAGTGTCACTGTGGCCAGAGTCTGATTCTCGGCCTTGATCTCCACGCCTTCCTTGGCCTCTATGGCCTGGTGGAGACCTTCGTTGTAACGCCGCCCCTTGAGGATGCGGCCGGTGTGCTCATCGACGATCACAACTTCACCGTTCATGACCACGTAATCGCGATCCTTCTTGAACAGTTCTTTAGCTCGAACCGCATTGTTCAAGAAACCCACGAGCGGCGTGTTGACGGTGTCATAGAGGTTATCGATTCCGAGTTCGTCCTCAACACGGTCGATCGCGGATTCGTGCACACCGATTGTGCGCTTCTTCTCATCAACTTCGTAGTCTTCATCCCTGCGCAAATGCGTGGCGATACGCGCAAACTCGCCGTACCAGTGAGTCGCTTGATCCGCTGGCCCGCTGATGATCAGTGGAGTTCGAGCCTCATCGATGAGGATCGAGTCAACCTCGTCCACGATGGCGAAGTTGTGGCCTCGCTGAACCATCTCGGCCTTTGACCACGCCATGTTGTCGCGGAGGTAATCGAAGCCAAATTCGTTATTGGTGCCATACGTGATATCTGCGGCATAGGCCTCGCGGCGCTGAGCAGCAGGCATGTGAGCCAGGATCACGCCCACGCTCAGACCGAGGAATCGATGGATGCGTCCCATCCATTCGGCATCGCGCTCAGCTAGGTAATCGTTGACGGTGACCACGTGAACGCCCTTGCCAGAAATCGCGTTGAGATAAGCAGGCAGGGTCGAGACGAGGGTCTTACCTTCACCGGTACGCATTTCAGCGATGTTGCCGAGATGGAGTGCAGCACCACCCATGAGCTGAACGTCATAGTGGCGTTGGCCCAAAGTCCTACGTGCAGCTTCACGCACGGTGGCAAAGGCCTCCGGCATCAAGTCATCGAGGGATTCACCATTGGCGTATCGCTCCTTGTATTCCTCCGTGAGTTCTCGAAGTTGCTCATCGGTGAGCCCGATGTATTCGTCCTCGATGGCGTTGACCGCGCGGGCCACGCTCTCGAGTTTGCGCAGGGTCTTACCCTCGCCAGCACGAAGGATCTTGTCGAGCACACCCACGCTAAAGGCACCTCTCCTTGGGGATTCCGCCCTACATCGTATGTCCCCGCCTGATACCCGTTATCCCCAGCCGGGCGCGACGGGCTGTTCACTCCTAGGGAGCCAGCGAGTGGTCGTGCTCTGGACTGAAATAGCGGAATGGATGCCCGCAAGGGAGCACGCACCCGATGGGCCAGATTCGGCCGAGACCTAGTCGATCTCACTCTGGGCAGGGCCTGTGCCGGCTGCGCCCTGCCCGGCACCCATCTGTGCACCGAATGCGCCCGAATATCGATGCCACAGGTCAGCATCCACCAGCACATGGATTTCCCTGACGTGATGGTGGGGCTGCGGTTACCAATCATTCGAACGCTTTCCTACAGCGGCAGCACCCGGCACATGATCTATCGATTCAAAGACCACGGTGATTTCTCACTGCGCCCCCACCTCTCCTACGCACTAGCGGCGGGATTACTGCACCTCTCAGAACAATCGGCAAAGCCCTCGTACCTCGTAACACCGATCCCTAGCAGAACGCGCTCACAGCGATCGCGCGGTTTCTGCCCTATCACCGATCTCACCCGAGCAGCACTCCATCACCTGGCAGCTCCGGCCGGATATCTCGTCCAGCGAAGCCTGCTGCGCGATATTCGAAACCTTCGATCCGACAAGTCCCTTGGTACCGCAGACAGGGCACTCGTTGCCGGTGGAGCCTTCCGGCTCACGAATACGCCGCCGGTTCAACCAGTGATCGTGGTGGACGATGTTGTGACGAGCGGGGCCACCATGCGCGAAGCAATCGCCACACTGTTGCATTCGGGCGTGCTCGTGGTTGGGGGTGTGGCACTTGCGGCCACCCCTCGAAGCTGATCCGGTGTCAGCCCGGATACGCCGGTGAGGTGCCATTAGCGCGCCCGGACCACGTACCTGCCGTGCTGTCGTAGACCACGCCATCCGCACCGCTCACGAGTGTGGGCAATCCCGGGGCGGCCGCAAGGCTGAGTGGCGCCTCAGGTGAACCCAGCCCCAAGGCGATGCCTCGACCTAGCGCCACTTCATAGACCTGCAAAGTCCCGGCACTCTCACTTGCAAGAACAGAAAGCGTGTTTGGTCCGGCCCACGCCACATCGACAACATCGGCAAGCCTTGACTCCACGCGGATCGGGGCTTCGATTCGGGTGCCCGATCCAGCTCCTGCGCCACGAACTATTCGAGCAAGCTGCAAGGTGGTGCGTTCGGCGCCTTGCACAATCAAGGCCACGCGGGTGCCATCGCGCGAAGGCACCGCAGTCCTGACAACTGAATTCGGAGGTAGGGCAGCCATTTCAACGGAACTAAATCTTCCGCCCGGGCTCATCGCGCTGATCTCACCGTCAGCCGTGACAACCCACAGGGATTGACTCCGGTCATAGGCCACTCCGGTGACCCCTGGGAAAACGCCGCGATCGACTAATCGCGAGCCTGCGGCCATCTGAGAAGTAAAAAGTTCGCCCTCAGCAGTGACCCCGGCAACTTGGGAACCAGTTCCATCAATGGCGATGTCGGTGAAGCTGACGTTGCTCTGCCCCGCCGCACCAGCAACCGCGCGCGTGAGGTCACCAACAATTCGACGAACGCCCACAGACGTGGCGAGATAAGCCGCGGCATCTGGTGGCAGGCCCGCAGGATCCACAGCAGGCCAGGCATCGCGAGGCTGCGGATCCGCAGCCCCGGGAACGAGGAAGGGCTGCCCACCTGCAGTAATGGACACTCCCTGGACCTCCGGAATTTGGCGCAGCGTCCACACGAGTTGCTGAGATAGAGCAATACGCGCGTTGTTGTCTGCCAGCACCGCACTCGGCGTGAGATCAACTTTGGCGATTCCGGCATCAACGGGCACTGCCTCAATGTTGAGGTCCACACCGTCCGGGAAGCCGGTTCGCACGGCAGGTGCGAGCCATTCATTAGGACCATCGATAAGCCGCCGCACGAGGGTGGTAGCTAACCCGGGGCCAATAACCGGGATCGTTCGCGAATCAGGAACCAGGGTGCTGAATTCCGGATTGAAGAAATAAATCGAATATGTGCGAAACGCGCGGTCAACGTCGGCAGCGGAAAGCAACAAGCCCTGCGGCAAGGACGATAAACGCCACTCGCCATCTACTCGAACCAAACCGAATCGGGCACGCATTTCCGTTCCAGGCGAAGACACCTCGAATGTTCCGTTTTCCGAGATCCGCCCCGATTCGCTAGCCACAAATCGCACCGTTGGCCCTGACTCGGTGAGTGAGGGGATGCCTTCATAGACGCGAACTCCCTCGCCGGGATACCACTGCGCGCTCGCAGTTTCCGTGAGGTACTGGCGCGCCACCGCATGATTTCCGTCGAATGAAGCAGATGAGTCCAAGAAGCCTTGAACGATTTGAAGTGGAGTCATGCCCGGCTGCGGCGGCCGGGCAATCACACGGATGAACTGATTGGCCGTGGCACTCGTTACCTGCTCACCCTGTTCGATGGGGCCGCTTGTTGGCACCTCGGCGGTAAGCGCCCGCCCCAAGCCGATATCGGAAATTCCCGAGCAGCCGGTCAGCACAAGTGCGGCGATAACCATGAAGGCAGTCACGCGCGACATCTTCATTGTGGATCACCCGCACTTGGTTGCGAGCGGGCAATGTAGTCAACAAGGAATTCATCATCGTCGGCCATCGGAGCATCCTCACGCAGTGGCAATGGTGAATTCTTGAAGCTGCCACCTGCCTCGCGAGGCAGAGTCAGACGAAAGCAAGCTCCATCACCAGGATCACCATCGGCTTCGAGCCAACCACCGTGCAATCGCGCATCTTCTAAGGCAATTGCCAGGCCAAGTCCGGTTCCACCCGTGGTACGCGCACGCGCGGGATCCGCACGCCAGAAGCGATTGAATACCAATGAGGATTCACCAGGCCGAAGACCTACGCCGAAATCACGAACTGCTACCGCTACTGCACGATCATTTGCACCCAGTTCAACGACTACGCCTTGCCCATCAGCATGTTCAATTGCGTTGTCCACCAAGTTACGGAGGATGCGATCTATTCGGCGCGGATCACACCGCACCAGGCATGGACGCTCATATGCGGCAAACCGAACGCGTACTCCCCTCCTCTCGGCAAGTAGTTCAGCGCTGTCGATGACGCGTTGGGTGATGACACATAGATCCACCTGTTCCACATCGAGAACAGCTGCGCCAGCATCGAACCGAGAAATTTCAAGGAGGTCAGCCAATAGCGCCTCGAATCGATCCAATTGATTTTGTAGGAGTTCAATACTCCGCTCCACATGAGGATCCGTCGACGCACGGGCTTCATTAATCACATCCGCGGCCATCCGGATCGTGGTCAGCGGTGTGCGGAGTTCGTGCGAAACGTCAGATACGAACCGCTGTTGAACTCGGGATAGTTCCTCCAATTGACGGATTTGTGAATCGATACTCACTGCCATCTCGTTGAAGGAGCGGGCGAGCCGTGCAAGATCATCGTCCTTTCGCACCGGTAGTCGTTCTTCCAGGTGACCGGAGGAGAGCCGCTGCGCCGTTCGTGCCGCCGCGCGAACGGGTAGCACCACTTGGCGAGTAACGATGAAAACGATGACCGCCAAGCCCAAAACCAGGGCCAAACCCACGCCGATGATGGAGCTGCGCACGAGGTCAAGGGTCTGTTGCTCCTGCGAAAGCGGGAAGAGGTAGTACAGCTCATATGGCCCCACCGTGGGCACCGTCAGAGGTGCTCCAACGGCCAGACCGGGCACCGTCCGACCATCGAGGAATCGAATTTCGGTGTACGTCCAGGATTGGCGTTGGGTACTAGTTACCGCATTACGTAGAGGCTCCGGGATACTCGAAACGGCAACCAGGTTCGTACCACGTTCTGGTGCACCACTTTGACTATCGCTGGAGAGCAGTAACACGTCGAAGGATGCCGGCGAACCCGCACGGGTTGCCAATGCGGTCACCACGCTGTCAACCAGGCGGGTGGGGCTTGGGGCAGCCGGCCCAGTGTCGGCAGCATCGAGCAAACGCCGAGCTTCGCCAAGGCCGGCAGACGCTTCACCCACCGAAGCACGCTCTTTCGCATCGAGCAGTCCGGTGGTCACCCTGCTCAGGAGCAGGAGGCCAAGAAGCCCAGTGGCCAGCAGGCTGAGCACCAAAGTGGTGGCTGTCACACGCACCAACAGCGAGCGGCGCCATGCCCGCCGGATGGCGCGGGGCAAGGCCATCACGTGGGAACGCATGTCAGCCAGGGCCGGCCTTATAACCCACTCCCCGAACGGTGAGAACCAAATCTGGGCGCTCGGGATCCGCTTCTATCTTTGCCCGCAGCCGCTGCACGTGGACGTTCACGAGGCGCGTATCCGCCGCATGCCGATAGCCCCAGACCTCCTGCAGTAACGCTTCACGGCTAAACACCTGGCCCGGCTTGCGCGCCAAGCACACCAAGAGGTCAAACTCCAAGGGCGTGAGCGAGAGGATCTCCGAGCCGCGCCGCACCGTATGGCCGGTGACATCAATGGAGAGTTCGCCGAGGTTAAGCAACTGCGGGGCTGCATCCTCTGATCGCCGAATACGAGCCCGGATACGGGCGATCAACTCCTTGGGCTTGAACGGCTTCACCACATAGTCATCGGCGCCGGCTTCGAGCCCGAGGACTACATCAACGGTGTCAGTCTTGGCGGTCAGCATTACGATCGGTGTACCTGACTCATTGCGAATAGCCCGGCACACCTCGATGCCGTCTTGCCCCGGGAGCATGACGTCAAGAAGGACAACGTCTGGCTGCGAAGCACGGAAGACATCGAGTGCTCTGGCCCCATCGGCACAGAAGACTGGCTCAAAGCCTTCACCACGAAGCACAATCCCGAGCATTTCGGCAAGGGCTAGATCATCATCAACAACGAGCACCGTGCCACGTCCGTTTGGGGCCATGCCTTCACTCATTGCCCTATGGTGTCACTTCCGGTATTCCGATGAGAAGGGCCACGGCAGCAGGCCCGTTATTGACCATATGAGCCACTATGGGCGCTCCCAGGGAACCGGTGCGCATGCGCAGCCAGCCGTAGAGCACGCCCACGGGTAGGAGAATGAGGAATCGGATCGGTTCGAAATGAAACAGGGCAAATGCCACGCCGGAGATGACGATGGTGGCCCAAGCGCCGATGCCCCGCTTGCGCAGCGCGGCGAATAGCAGTCCTCGAAAGGCCGTCTCCTCCACGATGGGGGCACCCACCATCACCGCGAGGGCAAAGACCCACAGCCCAAATTCACTCTCGCCACTGAGTTGAGCGGCGATCTCCCCCGCAGCACTCGTGAAATCCCCCACCACGCTCAAGGTGATCCAGGCCATCACCGCAGCCAGCGTGAGCCCCACCGCACCCACACCTACGCCCCATCGGACATCGGACCAGGTAAAGGCAAGACCCAGGTCAATCCTTGGACCATTTCCCCGCCAGCGCGTGGCGATCACCGGCCACCCCAGCAGGCCAATCCAGGGCACGGTGATGCCAAGAAGGACGGTGAGCGCTAGTGGCGCATTGGTGAAAATGCCGACAGCAGCAACCCCTAGTGCCAATGCCATCGACGCCACGATGGCGATCACGGCGTCCCATAAACCCCAACGTGGTGGACGAAGAGCGGCGCCATCGGCCAGGGCCTCGGCAACGGTCACCGGAGCTCCCGGGTACTCCGGCCCAACTCCGCGCACCATTCCCCCACCCTAGGTGGCAGGTGTGACCACCCAGGAGGGCGAACTTGCCGAACACGTGCAAAGCCATCCCAACCTGGAAGCTTCCAGTCCGGTTCACTAGTCCGGTGAATGATCTCGAACGGCTCCTCAGTCCTGACCACTTCACCGTTATCGATGGCGGACTCTCAACCCAGTTGGAAATACACGGTCACGATCTCAATGATCCACTCTGGACGGCACGAGTCTTGCTGAACGACCCCAGCATGATTGAGCGCGCTCACCGCGATTTCATTGACGCCGGAGCACAGTTCGTGATCACCGCGAGTTATCAGGTTTCACGTCCGGGATTCCTGAACAACGGTCTTAGCGCACACAACGCTGATGAGGCACTTGCCGAAAGTGTGCACGCTGCGCGGCGAGCCACGGCCGGCACTCGGTGCCTGGTTGCAGCAAGTGTGGGCCCTTATGGAGCGATCTTGCATGACGGCTCGGAATACCGTGGCAACTACGGCGTGAAACCCGAGTTCCTCGTGAACTTCCACGCAGAGCGCCTCGCCGTCCTGGCTGATGCTCAGCCAGATTTCTTTGCGGTGGAAACCATTCCCGATCTCACCGAAGTGCGGGCCCTTGCTGAGGCACTTGAGGATTACTCGGATATCCCGTTCTGGATGAGCTTCAGCGCCGCAGATGGTGGACACCTCAACGGTGGTGCACCAATTGAAATAGCGGCTGCCGTTGCAGCCTCGATCTCCAACATCGCAGCGCTAGGCATCAACTGCACGGCACCGGAGCACATCACTGAATTAGCCACACGGATACGCAGCGTTACCGAATTGCCACTCATCGCCTATCCCAACGCGGGCGGCTCGTGGGATCCGCACACCGCTGAGTGGTCCATGACAAATACCAATCCCTTCACCGAGGAAAACCTGACGAACTGGCGCGATGCCGGCGTTGAAATACTCGGGGGTTGCTGCGGCGTTGACGCACAGATGATGAGCACCCTGACACGCTGAAGGGCCCGAACTTTGTCAGTTCGGGCCCTTCCATGCCTGAGTACTCGGGATTAGTAGCGGTAGTGATCCGGCTTATAGGGCCCTGCAACATCAAGGCCGAGGTACTCCGCCTGATCCTTGCGCAACTCGGTGAGGTGCACGCCGAGTGCATCCAGGTGCAAGCGCGCAACCTTCTCGTCAAGCTCCTTCGGCAGCGTGTACACGCCGATGGGGTATTGATCACGCTTGGTGAACAACTCGATTTGCGCGAGCACCTGGTTGGTGAAGGAATTGCTCATCACAAACGATGGGTGGCCGGTGGCGTTGCCGAGGTTCAACAGTCGACCCTCAGACAACACGATGATGCTGTGACCATCAGCGAAGGTCCACTCATCCACCTGTGGCTTGATGGTCTTGCGCTTGATACCAGGCAGTGCAGCAAGTCCAGCCATATCGATCTCATTATCGAAGTGACCAATATTGCCCACGATCGCCTGATGCTTCATCTGCTGCATCTGCTCAGCGGTAATCACATCAAAGCAACCCGTCGCCGTAATGAAAATGTCAGCTTCACCCACAACATCGTCAAGGGTGGCCACCTGATAACCATCCATGGCCGCCTGGAGAGCGCAAATCGGATCGATTTCTGTGACGATCACCCGCGCACCCTGACCACGCAGTGATTCAGCGGAGCCCTTACCCACATCGCCATAACCGCACACCACGGCAACCTTGCCGCCGATGAGTGTGTCGGTTGCCCGATTGATGCCGTCTACCAGGGAGTGGCGGCAGCCGTACTTGTTATCAAACTTGCTCTTGGTTACCGAATCATTGACGTTGATTGCCGGGAAGAGCAGGCTGCCCGCACGCTGCATCTCGTAGAGGCGGTGCACACCCGTGGTGGTTTCCTCGGTCACACCCTCGATATTGGCCGCGATCTTGGTGAAGCGATCCGGGAAATTGGCCAGTGATTCGCGAAGGGTATGCAAGATGACGCGATATTCCTCAGAATCGGATTCATCCGTTGACGGGACAACTCCGGCGGCTTCGAATTCCTTGCCCTTGTGCACGAGGAGGGTGGCATCGCCGCCATCGTCGAGGATCATGTTGGGACCAGTTCCACCGGGCCAATCGAGCACCTGCTCGGTGCACCACCAGTACTCCTCGAGGGTCTCACCCTTCCACGCGTACACCGGAACTCCCTGGGGATCCTCCGGAGTGCCATGGGGGCCCACCACCACAGCGGCAGCCGCGTGATCCTGGGTGGAGAAGATGTTGCACGAGGCCCAGCGCACTTCGGCTCCGAGGGCCACCAGGGTCTCGATCAGGACCGCTGTCTGAATGGTCATGTGTAGGGAGCCGGTGATTCGCGCACCCTTGAGCGGCTGTGACGCACCGTATTCGGTGCGCATCGCCATCAGGCCTGGCATCTCGTGCTCGGCTAGGCGGATTTCGTCTCGACCAAATTCGGCCAGGTTGAGATCGGCAACCTTGTAATCGGGGGTGCCATCGGGCTTGTTAACGGACATGGATGAACTCCTCGGTCAACGTTCCTCACGGAACCTTTGTCACTGTGGAGCGAACGGCACGAGGCTTCGATGGTTCGCGAACCGCAACCGCGGGAACCAGGGCTCCGGACCGCGTGCGAGCCTGCAGTCTAACCAATAAGTGCTGATTCGGCAGCGCGCACCAGCCCGGCGCGGCCCTTGATCCGCACGTCCGCATCGGGCTCCCCCGCCATGAGGACGGCAGCCTGGCCAATGGTGAGCACCGAGTCACCCTCACCAACGGAGATCTTGCACTCGCCCTCGAGGCAAAGGATCACGCGGTACGCGCCGGAGGTCACCATCGTGCTTACACCACTGGCGGTTTCTGCTGAGGTACTCCCACCTTCGAGCAGTTCCACCGCGAAGGGAGCACCCGACGGCGCAACGGTGGCACCTGGCCGAGCCCGAAACACTTCAGGGCGACCCACCCAGTCCAAAGCACCTCGTGCCTGTTCGGGGTACACGGCCTTTGGAGTGAGCCCGAGGCGTAGCACATTGTCTGAATTTGTCATCACCTCGAGGCCGATACCACTTATATAACTGTGCGGAATACCCGCGGAGAGGTACACGGCATCACCGGGTTCGAGGGCGAGGTAATCCAGGAGAACCGTCAGCGGCGCACCTCGATCATCGGGGTACTCGCGAGCCACGGTGGCGTATGCCTCCACCTGTGCGAGGGGAAGTTGGCCCAGGTGCGCGGCATTGGGCAGCCCCGCAATCCAGCCGGGAAGATCCTCAACCTGCTCAGCAAGCACCTGAAGTGCCTCGAGTGCGCGGGGCCGATCCCCATCGCGCAGCGCAGCCACCGCTGCCTCGGTTCCCGGAAGGAAGGCCAAAACATCCGCCGCCTGGTCATAATCGCGCCATCCGGCAAATGCCTCGAAGGATTCCAGTGCCATCAGCAACTCGGTCTTCTCACCAGCATCGCAATAGATCTCAGGGTGCTTGGCAAAGCCGCGTTGGGCGAGATCAGCGTCTGGGTGCACCTGCACAGAGAGCGGCTTGCCCGCGGCCAAGATCTTGACGAGCAGCGGTATCTCAGAGTCACTGACCACCTCGGCGAGGGTTCGTGAGTCACCCTGAAGTGGTGAGGAACCATTGACGTGGGCACCGAACCACAGTTCGGCCTGTGGCTCACCCGTAGCCTCGCCCCACCATGGCATTAAGCCATCCGTGATACCCCAGGCGTAATCCTTGAGAACTCCGGTGACAACGTGCACTAGTTCCCCGAATTACCTACGTCAGGGATGAGCGCCTCATCAAGCAGAAGCATCGGAATTCCATTGCGCACCGGGAACTCACGAGCACACACCGTGCACACCAACATGAATCGCTCTTCATCTGCTCGCAGCGCACCGTGATCGGGCGCTGGGCAGGCAATCACCTGCCAGAGTTCCTCGGATAGTCCCAATGCTCCACTCATGACCCACTCCCCTGCATCATCGCGAGTACTCCATCACGCATGCGCTCCATCGTCGCCTGATCACTTGCCTCCGCGTTCAGCCGAAGCAGGGGCTCGGTGTTACTGGGGCGAACGTTGAACCACCATTCCCCACCGTCCACGGTGAGGCCATCCATCTCGTCGATTGAGACATTGGGTTGCCCCTGATAGGCAGCCTTGATTAGCTCGACCGCGGCCTGCTGATCGGCCACCTCGGTGTTGATCTCGCCACTTGCTACGTAGCGGTCATAGGCACTGAGCAGTTGAGACAGTGTCACGTCTGAGGAAGCCTCGCCGAGTGCCGCAAGTACGTGCATGGCAGCCAACATCCCTGAGTCAGCACGCCAGAAATCCTGGAAGTAGAAGTGGCCCGAGTGCTCACCACCGAATACCGCACCCGTCTCGGCCATCTTCGCCTTGATGAAGGAGTGACCCACACGTGTGCGCACCGGAATTCCGCCCCGTTCTATGACAACTTCAGGTACAGACTTCGAGGTGATGAGATTGTGAATGATCGTGGCACCAGGATGCTTGGCCAATTCCCGATCAGCGATCAATGCGGTGAGTGCCGATGGGCTCACGATCGCACCCCGTTCATCCACCACGAAGCACCGATCTGCGTCACCATCGAAGGCCAGGCCAAGGTCCGCACCTTCGGCGAGGACTCGGTCTTGGAGATCGCGCATATTTGCTGGCTCGATGGGGTTGGCCTCATGATTCGGGAAGGTGCCATCGAGCTCGAAGTACATCGGGATGATGTCGAGGGGTAGCGGGGGAAGACCTGCGGCATCGGTGAGAACCGCGGGAACCGTGAAGCCCCCCATACCGTTTCCGGCATCCACCACCACTCGCAGCGGGCGAATTTCACGGAGATTGACCAACTCGCGCAGGAATTGCGCGTAATCGGTGAGCATGTCGCGCTCAGTGACCTCCCCGATGCGACCATCAAAGTCTGGCACGCCGCGCTCAATGAGTTCACGCATTTCGGCAAGGCCGGAATCCTGGCCCACCGGGGCCGCGCCGGCGCGGC